>NZ_JACHVA010000001.1 GCF_014230055.1 Puniceicoccus vermicola
GCCTGAGTAGACCTCTCGCGGTAGGAAAGAGAAGGTAGCGAGAGCATCCTGCTCTCGATTTGCGTCGGAAGTGAGGGAGAGAGCTGGAAGCTCTCACTGCTTTGGTCGGGTTGCCTAAGTAGGTCTTTTGCGGTGGGGAAGAGAAAGTAGCGAGAGCATCCTGCTCTCGATTCGCGTTGGAAGTGAGCGAGAGAGCTGGAAGCTCTCAAAACTCTGGCCGGGTTGCTTGAGTAGATCTTTTGCGGTAGGCAAGAGAAAGTAGCGAGAGCATCCTGCTCTCGATTTGCGTTGGAAGTGAGGGAGAGAGCTGGAAGCTCTCACAACTTTGGCTGGGTTGCCTGAGTAGACCTCTCGCGGTAGGCAAGAGAAAGTAGCGAGAGCATCCTGCTCTCGATTTGCATTGGAAGTGAGGGAGAGAGCTGGAAGCTCTCACAACTTTGGCTGGGTTGCTCGAGTCGATCTTTTGCGGTGTGGAAGAGAAAGTGGCGAGAGCATCCTGCTCTCGATTCGCGTCAGAAGTGAGCGAGCGCAGCATTAAATCTCTCGCAACTTTAGGCTTACGTCTCTCTTCAATCCGGAGGCGTGGCCGCTCGACTCAGTCGATCGCGCACGGCTTTGAGGACGCCGTCTTCGGAGTCGGGCATTTCGACATAAACGTTTTGGATCGAATCGAGGGAATCGAGTCGCCGCAAAAGGTCGAAAAGGTTGCGGGCGATTTCGGCGGCGTTGCCGTCTTCGCTCAGCCAAAAGTCTTGCGGGGCGGGGGATTGGGGTCGGCGGAGGTGGACGATTGCCTCTTGCTCGGAGTCGACTTCGGGAATCTTTCCAGCTGGGAAGAGCTCGATGCCTTTGCTCGGGCGGTAGTGGCTTTTCAGCAATCCGGGGGCACTGGGTGCGTCTTCGGCAATTTTCTCTTCCGGTGCCGCTTCGGTCATGCCGGGGATTTTCAGAATTTCCGGCAAAGAAATCGGTCCCGGGCGCAGAAGGCGCACGCCTCCCTCGGCGGGCAGGGAGACAATTGTCGATTCCACGCCATGTTCGCAAGGGCCTCCGTCGAGGATGGCGGCGACGCCTTGATGGAGCGATGCCTCGACGTGTTCCGGGCGGGTGGGGCTGATGTATCCGAAAGGATTCGCACTGGGGGCTGCGAGGGGGAGCTGGCTCTCGATGAGCAGTTGGCGGAGGAGAGGATGCCCCGGGATGCGGACAGCTAACGTCGGCTTTCCCGCCGAAACGAGGGACGGGATGGGGCAGTCCGCTTTGCGCGGGAGAACCAGAGTGAGGGGGCCAGGCCAGAATTGATCGGCCAAGGCGCGGGCCTCAGGAGGTACCTCGCAAACCGCGGAGATCTGCTCCAGCGAGGCAAAATGAACGATGAGGGGGTCTAAAAGCGGCCGACCCTTAACCGAAAAGATGGATCGGACCGCGGCTTCGTTGGCGGCATCCGCAGCCAAGCCATAGACTGTTTCAGTAGGGACCGCGACCAACTGCCCCGATTGGAGGAGGTTCGCGGCTTGATTGCGCGCAGCAATATCCCCGCCCCTGAGCCAGTCCATGGGGGAGTCGCGTTACCGCCGGAAAATCCGGATTTACTTCATCAGCAGCATCGACCGGGACTGTTTAATGACCCGAGAGATGTGGCGCTGCTGTTTGGAAGTCAAACCGGTGTACTTACGCGGAAGGATCTTGCCCGTGTCGGTGACAAAGCGGGTGAGTTCCTCGGTATCGCGAAAAGTGAGATCGGTAGGATTCTTGGCGTTAGATTCTGTGCCTTCGTTTTCAGACATAAGCGATGAAAAGTATAGGAGGAGGAGGGTACGGCAAGCATAATATTTGCAGAAGTTTTCAAGGGGCGAAGTTTCAGGTTGAAAGTAGGGCAGTAGCTTCAGCTGCGCCCAATGCGTTGCCCCTCAGCCTGTTCAGCCTCTCCGCTTTGGGAGCGCTCAAGAGGATTCTATTCTCGGGGGCCGAGGTGTGTTCGAGAAAATTTGAAGAGAACCTGGCATTCGCGCACAGGCTGGCAGCCTGTGGTACTTTTGTTAGGCCGATGCGTTGCCTCTTCGCTCGCGCTGGCCCTCGGCCGTCCTCCCAGGGGATGTCAGTCCCGTCTCCTCTGCGAGTCCGGAAAGCCAGGCCGCGCAGCTGAAGCTGAGCGGTTACGGAAATGCGCCTTTCTGGAGTAGGGCAGTAGCTTTAGCTGCGCCCAACGCGCTGCCCCTCAGCCTGTTCTGCCCCTCCGCTTTGGGAGCGCTCAAGAAGATTCGATTCTCGGGTGCCGAGGTGTAATCGAGAAAATGCGAAGGGTCTAGGAATTCGCGCACAGGCTGGCAGCCTGTGGTACTTTTGCTGCGCGACCTCACCGCCTAGGCCACCGCCAAATCCCTCTTTACCACGAACTCCGGTATCGCACCGCCTCGTAGTAATCGGGGCGGACGGAGGAGAGGAAGCGGCTGGGTTGCAATCGACGTGGGGGGCCGCCTTGTGACTGGACCATGGGGTAGGAGAGGAAGAGTTCGTCTTGGGCGCGGGTGACCGAAACGTAGAAGAGGCGGGTTTCCTCATCGAGATTCCCTTCTTCGACGGCTCGATTCAGGGGGAACATCCCGTCGGCGAGGCCGAGGATGAAGACCACTGGGAATTCGAGGCCTTTGGACTGGTGGATGGTGGTTAAACGGATCGTCTCTTCTCCCGGCTCGATCGAACGGTCGCTCGCTTCCGAGTTGAGAAGAATGAGCTGGGCGAGCAGTTCGCTCAGCTCTTCGAATCGCGAGGCGAACCCCACGACCCCAGTCAGGTCTTCCTCGCGGGATTTCCAGTTGGGATAAAGAGTCCGCAGGTAGGTGCCGTACCAGCCTTCGACGGCGAGGCGAACGACTTCGTCCGGGCTCTCGTCGTGCGCTGCGTGATAACAGTCGCGCAGGGTGGTTGCCAGAGATTCCCAGTCGTCGCGGGCGGGTGCAGGGACCTTTGCCACCACGGCTTTGGCGCCAAGGACATCGAAGAAGTTCTGTTGGTTTTTCTCCGCAAAATCGACGATGAAGGCGTACAGTTTCTCGGCGGTGCGGGGACCCACTTTAGGGAGGAGGCCGGCGAAGCGGAGGAAGGCGGTGATGTCGCGTGGGTTGGCCACGAAGCGGATCTGGGCGACGATGTCCTTTACGTGGGCCTGTTCGAAGAATCGGACTCCGCTGGTGATTTGGAAGGGGATGCCGGTTCGCGATAGCTCCATCTGCAGGTCCATTGCCTGGAAATGGGCCCGGTAGAGGATGACGATGTCGCCGTAACTCCGACCGTTATCGACCATTTGCGAAATTGTGCGAATGACGAATTCGGCCTGTTGGGTCGTATCGACCGTGGAGACGAGAATGGGCTTATTTCCATCCGGACGTACGGCTCGCAGCTCTTTGCGGAAGCCTCCTCCGGTGTGGCCGTCAAGGACGCTGTTGGCGAAGGAGAGAATTTGCGGGGTGCTGCGGTAATTCGTCTCGATCTTGAAGATATTCCCGCCGGGATGACGGTCGGGGAAGGTCATGATGTTATTCAGCTCAGCCCCCCGCCAGGTGTAGATGCATTGGGAGTCGTCACCCACGGCCATGACTCGGTGGTGCGAGCCGATGGTGTCGACAATCGCGGCCTGAAGCCGGTTGGTGTCCTGATATTCGTCGACGAGAACCTGATCGAATTTCTGGGTGCAGTAGTGCAGAAAGGAAGGATCCGTCTTTAATAGTTTGAGCCAGAGTTCCAGGAGGTCGTCGTAGTCGGCGACATCCTGCTTACGCTTTTCCTTTTCATAGGCGGCGGCGAATCGTCCGATGTCCGGGCCCAGATTGGCAGGATAGGGGTAGCGCTCGCGGGCCATCACCCCGACGTCTTCCAAGGTATTGCGCGCGTAGCTGATGAGGTTGGCGATAACCTTCGGCTTCGGGTTGTTTTTGTCCTTGAGAAATTTCGGGTCAACGCGGCGAATCACATCCGAGAGGAGCGATTCGGAATCGCTTTGGTCGAGGATGTTAAACCCGGGATTGACTCCGACGGGTCCGCCAAATCTCCGCAACAGTCGTTGGCCGATATGGTGAAAGGTGCCGCCCCAGAAAAGCTTGGAGGAAACTCCGGTAAGATCGGCCACCCGATCCAACATTTCCCGTGCTGCCTTGTTCGTGAAGGTGAGGAGAAGAATGGCGCTCGGGTCCACCCCTTGGTCGAGAAGCCAGGCCACCCGGTAGGTGAGAGTTCGGGTCTTCCCGGATCCGGCGCCCGCCAAAACCAGAGACGGGCCAAAAGGAGCCGTCACCGCGGCATATTGCTCCTCGTTCAATTCCTCTTCGAAATTGATGCCGGAGGTGAACTGAGGCTCGGGGCCCTCTGCCGCTTCAAAAAAGTCCATCCTTCCGATGTTTGGAGAGGAGTGGTTGCGCTGCAAACTTGAAAATAGGGCAAGAGGCAAGAGGCAAGGGGCGAGGGGTTAGGGGAGAGGAGCGGATGCTTCGGGAAGAAGCGGGGTTTTGGGGCGCGGAGACGTCGCCCCCGGTAGCGCGGCTTGGCCCAAGCCGCATCCCTGGTTCGTGAAAATGCTCTTGTAGGGGACAAGTATAGAGACTCCTCCCTTGCTTGCAGGGGAGGTGCTTCCATCGGAAGCGGAGGGGTTCTGCTGGTCCGGACGACCCTGTCTGCATTCAAGGGCCTAAAAATCTTCAAACCGGTAAACCTTCTCATCTTGCCCACGATAGCCCGGCTTGGCCCAAGCCGCACCCCACCCAGGAATACAGCAAGAATTTTTGCTAGCGGTCCGGTAAGGTTTCTGTCGGATTCCCTATCCCGCTCCAAATTGCCGCCAGGAGGCTTCCGCTCAGGTTGTGCCAGATACTGAAAATGGCACCGGGCAGGGCGGCCGCGGCCGAAAAATATTGGAGGGCAAGAGTGACGCTGAGGCCTGAGTTCTGCATGCCCACCTCGATGGCGATGGTGCGGCTGGTGATCCGATCACAACGGAAGAGACGGGAGAGACCGTATCCGAAGCCTAAGCCCGTGGCGTTGTGGAGAATGACGGCGACGAAGATCAGGAGACCGCTGTGCAAGAGGTTCTCCCGGTTGAGGGCGACGATAATGGCGATGATGAAGACAATCGCTGCGACGGAGAGGAGGGGGAAAACGGAGCGAATCGAGTCGAGCCGACTGCGGAGGGCCGAATTGATTGCGGTCCCGACAAGGACAGGAGCGGCCACGATTTTCAAAATGCTGACGAGCATAGCTCCAGCGGGAACTGGCACCGTTTGGTGCAGGTAGAGCCAAGTGAGGGCCGGAGTGAGTACGATGGCGGCGATGGTCGAAGCGAGAGTTAGGTTTACGGAAAGAGCCAGTCGTCCCCCGGCGAGGTAGCAAATGACGTTGGAGGCGGTCCCTCCGGCACTCGCACCGACGAGGACCATTCCCGTCAGTTCCGCCGGAGTTAAGTTCAGAAGGGTTCCAATCAGATAGGCCGCAGCGGGCATGATCCCGAACTGCAGCATCATGCCGATTCCAAGCAGCTTGGGTGTGCGAAAGACCTCACGAAACTCATTCCAAGTCAGCGATAGCCCCATTCCGAGCATGATGATCGCCAGCAAGGGAACAATGGCGTTCTTGCAGGCGACAAGCGGATCGGGCCAGACCAAGGCCAATGCCGAGCCGAGCAGGGCCCAGATCGGGAAAAGGCGGGTCGTCAGGGTAAGCATGATTCCTTCTCTCTTCATGAAAGGATTGGCCCCAATCCGCAATGATAGATCTGTGACGTAAGTCTGTCTGCATTGGGGACGAAGAGCTTTCAAGCTCTGTGGGAGTGTTCCTTTAGGTCTGCCTCTGCTGCTTTTGCAAGTAGGGCAGTAGCTTCAGCTGCGCCTGCGTTTGCCTCTCCGCCTCTGAATGCCCAGAGATTTGAACGTTTGCGGAGATTGGGTCGGCTTTCAATCACAGGCTGGCAGCCTGTGGTACTCTTGCTGCGCCTAGCGTTGCCTCTGCGGCTGTATCGACGAAACCTTACGGCAGTACATAGGCTCGCGCTTCGGGATTCCAGATAAACTGATCCCGGTTGGCGGCGATCCAGTCGGCGACGTCAATGGGATCCCCAATGGCACCGGTATGAAGGCGGACCGCCTTGAGGACTTGATCGGTCCGGTATCCGTCTTTCGCATTTTCTCGGAGAGCTCGTTCGGCGAGCTCCAAACTGCCGGATGCGCCGTGTTCCAAAGCGATCGGAACCATGTTGGCTCGCTGGTATCGATTGGATAGGCGAGGGAGGGCGGTTTCGATCGCAGGGCGAGGATCGACGTCGGGGAGGCTGGCTAACATTTGTGCAGCTTCGCCGGGTCTATCCCCATACCGGGCGTGCTCAAAAAGAGCGTCTTCGGCGCGGTCGGGGTTGAGGCGGATGGCCGCTTCCATGAGATCTCGATAGTTCCCAGTGTGTTGGTTGTTTTCAAATTGTTGGGTTCCGGCGATTACTCCCATGAGTTGGTCTTCCACTTCCGTTACCTGATAGTCCTTGATGAAATCGACAAAGGCACCGGATTTTCGAAATTGACGGATGACCTCCTCGCGATGGTCTTCGGGGATTCGACCCTTCAGAGCGTCAACGAGTGCCATCCGCTGAGCCCAGTCTTGAGAGCCGACTAAATTGAGGCGCTCCATCAAGAGGTCGATCGAGTCTGGTCCCATTTCGCGCATTTGTTTTACCAGATCGTTGTTCGAACTGTAGTGATTTTGGCCCAAAAATCTGCGTAGGATTGCGTCGATTTTTCCTTCGGTCGTGGGGTAGTCCGAAAGATCGATTCGGTGGTATTGGTTTCGACGTCCCATCACCTCCCGGATTTTGTCGCTTCCTTTTGGATCCTCTGCCAGTCCGGCCAATTTGGTGCTAAACCATTCGGTATCGGCGAACTTCGCTTCCAGGGCCTCATCGATGGCAGCTTGGAGGACTGCTTCCGACATGAGTTCTTCCTCAACGGTGGGTTCTGACTTGGATCGCTCCCATCCCTTGGAAAATTGGTCGCCGCTGTTTTCTGATATCTTTCTGGGGTTGTCGGACGGGTTCGTTTCGTCGGGAGATTGCAGCAGGACGATAATTAACGCGCATGCCCCGAAGAGGCAGCCGAGTATGCCGGGGATATTTTGCATGAAACTGACTAAAATCAGAGCGTTTCTTCCTGGGTAAGGCAAGGCTCAATCGGTTCCTCATGGAGGGGGGGCGGGGGCGACCTACTGATTGTTCAGGAGAGGAGAACGATGGTCTCCGATAGGATTTTAAAGGGTAAAAGCTCTTCCGTCCTCGCATGACTTTCCCCGCGTAAGCCTGTCGAATGCAGTCGTGCGATTTCAATGTCTTCATTGGGGATTTAGCGGAGAGGGTCATTTCCTGCAAAAAATTGAGAGACTGCCTTTGCCTGGTCCTATTGGTTCGGGGAATGGCAGAAGCACTCCCTGCCGTGTCGGGACGATCTATTGACAGGTTTGTCAGCAGGAATCATCTTGGTGGGTATGACATTGGACACCAAAATTGAAGAAGCGCTAAATCACCAAATTAATCAAGAGATGGCTGCGGCCTATAGCTATTTGGCGGCCTCTGCTTGGTTCGATGAGAATAATTTCGACGGTTTCTCCAAATGGATGGATCTCCAGCGCCAGGAAGAATTAGAGCACGCTGGGAAGCTGATCGATTACTTGCACGACCGAGGCGGGAAACTCAGCCTGGAAGCGGTACAAAAACCGAAGGCCGAGTTTCAATCGGTCATGGAAGTTTTCGAGAGTGCTCTCCGCAACGAGGAGAATAATACGCGTTCGATTCACGCCCTCTACAAGCTATCGGCAGAACAAGACGACTATCCCACCCAGTCCTTCCTGAAGTGGTTTATCGACGAACAAGTCGAGGAGGAGAGGACGATGAATGATGCGATCGGAATGCTCGAACTCGCGGGTGATGACCGTTCTGCCCTTTTGGTTTTAAATCAGCAGATGGGCCAGCGCCGTCCGGAAACGGATTAATTCGCTGAAAGGCAGCCGTGATTGATCACCCCCGAGTTTGAGTTCCTCCGGTCACTGATTTTGCCATACCGACCGGTTTGGGTGTATTTCTTCGTTTTGTGGGTTTCGGTTCCGCACCGCAGCGGATCGAGCGCCGCCCTAACTCGTTTTTCTGAAGCGGAATGCCTCAAGAATCATTCTGTATCGGGTAACCGTCCGAGATAACGGGCAACGATAATTGCTCTTAGTTCTTCGGTTGTGGCGGGAATTGGTCGAGTATTGAGGTAATGATTTTTTGAATATTTTCCTGATCGGGAGCATCCTTGCCAAGCCTCTGAGACAGGGCTCCGCGCCAAACCAGTTCTTGGGAAAGGTTGTCAATCACGTCGATGACAAAAGTCCCTTCCTCATACTCTCGGTAGGAAACATCGGCAGTATCGATCGATCCGTAGAATGGTGAACGTGGAGAAGCGCCTGTGGTGACGATGAAAGAATCGATATCGGTCCTTGTCTTTGTGATCGTGTCAAAAGCGACAAGGAACTCGGCTTCGGTCGAACTCCGAATATATCCTCGCTTTTCGAGGGTCTCAACAATGGCTCTTTCAATCCTTCGGTCGACGATGGGGCTTAATATAACTTCTCGGAACTCTCCGTTGTTCACCCGGGTTGCTAGATCAAAAGTCGTGTAAGTGTTCAATCGCTCCGAAGCTCCGTGGTCATAGTCGACCATAGGTGTCGTGGTGCATCCGGAGAGAAACCATAAGGCTGCAAGGGCGGGATAAAAAGCGAAGCGCATGGATAGAAAGTCTTCATTTCGGTGACGGAATCAAGTGAGTTTGTCGCAATCTCATTCCCCGCCTCGGCTGAAAATCCTCTTGAGGGGGGACTTCCCCGAGCCTAGGGAAAGGGGCACGGCGTTCGACCGTAGGCTGGTCGCCTGTGGTGCTTGGGGAGGAACCGACTTGATTCAGAGTTTGGCCTTTTCCCCCAAAAAAAAACAGGGGGCATGGCTGCCCCCTGTTGAAAGTTGAGAGGGACGGGAATGTCCCTCTTTCTTTGTCTGGAAAAGGTTCTTAGAACTGCAGACCTGCGCGAATCGTGGCACCGTCAAAAGCAGTGTCAGTTCCATCCTGAATTCCGAAGATGGAGACGTCCGATTTGCTGATGTTGAACAGGTAGCCACCACCGACGAAGATGTCGAGGCTGTCGGAGATTGGGAAGTAGTAGTCAGCACCCACGTACACGGCGGCTGCGTCGTCGAGATCCACCTTCGCCCGTTCGCTTTCCTCTGCGTCCGAGGCGGAGAGGTAAACGCTGCTATCCACGAATTGATACTGGATCGAAGCGCTGAGCGTGAGGGACGACGAATCGGTCACGGGAATCAGAAAATCGATCCCGCCGCCAGCAGAGATGATTCCGGCATCACCACTGAGGCCGATGGAGGCGCCGTCGAAAGAGTCGCTTTCCGATTCCAACTCCCAGTTGGTGTATCCAACCAGTCCAAAAATTCGGAGGTTCTCGGTGAGATAGACTCCAGCGTGGGCTTCGCCGCCGACAGCGTAGTCCCATTCGTCTTCACCCGGGAAAATGTAGTTTCCGGAGACGTTGGCGAAAAAGGATCCCTTCGTCGAGGAGGCGGAGTTGTCCGCTTGTTGGCCAAACGCCGAAAGGCTGAAGGCTGATACTAAGGGGAGGAGAAGCAGAGACTTATTCATAGCTTAGTTTTTGAGGTTTTGTGCGTGTGGTAGGGGATTTGTTTTCCTTACCGAGTAGAGTTAGGATTTGATCCGAGAAATGGGGTGTCTGTCAAGACCGGGATGGGAGCATGTCGGAGTGCGAGCAATACTAGCTAGAATGCAACGAGAAGAGAAATACCAGAGGGAATTCAACCGAAACCCGTTTGGAAGACTGAGGGTGAGAGGGCTGACAATTCCCATTGGGATGCTTTCTTCAGCCGGGAAGATTTGTTTAGCAATGGTCGCTGTTCAGTAGAATTTTGACAGTCATTTTGAATAGCTTGGAATCTTAGGGTAGTGTGAAAATTTTCATCGAGTCTTCCCGAGCGGCAAAGTTTCCTAGAGAATCGATAGGGGGGCTCAGGATTTCTGGGTTTGTTCTGGACCCTAGGATGTCGCATGACTGCATTCGACAGACTTATGCCGAGAAAGTCATGCGAGACCGGGGGATGCTTAAAGTAGCGAGAGCTTCCAGCTCTCGATTTGCGGAACAGGCTGGAAGCCTGGGGTGCGGGGAAATGTAGGGGAGCAGCTTCAGCTGCCCCATCCGCGTCTTTTTTAGCCGTCAGCTTGGGTAGACTTTCCGTGAACACTGGACCGCGCAGCTGAAGCTGAGCGGCTACTTGGGGAGTGGGGGAGTTTCGTCCCCGCAACCGATTCGATACGGTTCCCCCTTTGGGGTAGGATCTGAGAAATAAGCCTTTTCAGAAGGTTCCCTTGGGTTCTGAACATCGGACTCTTGCGCTCAGGCAACTTCCGCCGATGATGCTAGAATGGAAAAATCGTCCGATCAACCGAGCTGGGTCACGCGCGTGCCATTGCCTTTGTGGGTCTTGGTTTGTGCGGTTCTGTGGGGATCGGCATTTCCGATGATCAAGTTGGCTTTTGCTCACTGGGCCGAGCGGGGGGTGGAGATTGATTTCGGGCTTCGCTCGCTCTTTGCCGGAGCGCGGTTTTTCTTGGCGGGTGGGGCGCTTTTGCTCTTGGCCAATCGTCCCGGTGCGGAATGGCGGGCGACTCCCAAGCGCTGGATTGCGGCTATGGCGGCGACGCAGACCGTTGGGCAATACGTTTGTTTCTACCTGGGGCTGGCTTTGGCCGGAGGAGCGCTGGCATCGCTCCTGGTTTCTTCGGGGAGCTTTTGGTGGATGCTGCTGGCTCCGTGGATTCTGAAAACCGCTCGGCCGACGACTCGGCATTGGGCAGTGCTCGCCGTGGGAGCGGTGGGGTTGACCTTGGCCGTCTATTCTCCCGGAGATGCCGGAAGTCATCCGCGGATCGGAGCCGGTTTGATTCTCGCCGCCAATGCTTTCGGGGCCTTGGGGTTGATCAGTTTCCAGTTTGTTGGGAAGACCATGGGTTCGCGGGCCGGGACGGGCTGGTCGCTCTTTCTCGGGGGAGTCGTCTTGGTCTTCCTGGGAATGCAGGCTTGGCCGCAGGCGCTCCATCTTTTCGACGGCACCATCCTCGCCATCACGGTCTGGCTCGCTTTTGTCTCGGCCTCGGCTTTCGCTCTCTGGAACTGGCTCTCGACGCTCTTCCCGGTGCACCTGCTGGCGACCTACCGCTTCATGGTCCCGCTTTGTGGGATGGTGGAATCACTCCTACTGATTGAGGGTGAACGGATCACCCCGTTGATGGGGGTTGGTGCTATTCTGGTCGTCGGAGCTATGATAGTCGCCCAGCGGGAAAAAGCGCGAGGCCGATTCCGAGCTGGTTAGTCGTCGGGATTGATTCTTTGGACTTCCGGTGAAACGTGGAGAGGAACGACGAGAGTCGTTTCTAGGGACGGCCCGAAGGTTCTCGAAATGGCTGTCTTCGCTCCGTTCCGCCATGGGAGGCAGAGGGGCGTTTTGAAACGATCGCCGTGACAGCACGGGAGCCCTGCCCTCGACGATCAGGATACGGAGAGGAACGGTGATAACCGTTTCTGAAAACCGCCCAGAAAACCATTCGCAATGGCCTTCGCCATTCCGCTCCAATGAGTCGAATTAGCTCTGAGCTTCTTTGCCCGTTTCCTTGCGGAAGAGTCGGTAGACGCGGATGAAGAAGTAGGGGGCGTAGACAACGACGAAGAGGGTCGTCGTGGTGACACCGCCGAGGACGCCCATACTGATGGCATTCTGCGCGCCGGATCCCGGACCCGCGGCAAAGGCCAGCGGCATGACTCCGAGGATGAAGGTCAGGGAGGTCATGATGATGGGGCGCAACCGTTGACGGGCCGCTTCGTAGGCGGATTCATGGGCGCTCATCCCGTCTTCGAAATTGTTCTTGGCGAATTCGACGACGAGGATGGCGTTCTTGGCTGCGAGGCCGATGGTGATGAGCAGTCCCACCTGGAAATAGACATCATTGGCTTGGCCAGTGATCCACGTCGCGAGGACCGCCCCGAAAATCCCGAGCGGAACCACCAGCATGATGGAGACGGGGATGGCCCAGCTTTCATAAAGGGCTGCGAGGATGAAGAAGACGGCGAAAACGGAAACCAGGTACAGGACCCAGGTGTTGGTGCCAGCTTGCTTCTCTTCGTAGGAGAGACCGGTCCAGGCGACGTCGATGCCGTCCGGTAGCTGGGCGGCGATTCGGTCGATCTCTTCAAAGGCCTGACCGGAGCTGATTCCAGGAGGCGTCGCGCCTTGGATCTCCATCGAGGAGGATCCGTCGAAGCGGGTGAGCTTGGGGGCGCCGAAGGACCAATTTCCCGTAGCGAGCTCAGCCATCGGCACCATGCCTCCGTTCTCGTTGCGCACGTACCAATCGAGGATGTCGTCCGGAAGCATCCGGTAGGGGGCATCGGCCTGCACGTAGACTCGTTTTACCCGGCCTTGCTCGAGGAAGTCGTTGACGTAGCTTCCGCCGAGGGCCGTGCTGAGAGTGCGATTGATCGCGGTGATCGGGACCCCGAGGGCGCGCGCCTTGTTGTTGTCGATATCCAGATCGTATTGGGCGGTAGGGGACAAACCGTTGAAACGCACCTGGGTCAGGTTCTCATTTTGGTTCGCCAGTTGCAGAAATTGGTTGGTGGCTTTGGAAAGGGCTTCCTGGCCGAGGCCCCCTTTGTCGACGAGCTGTAGTTCGAATCCGCTGACATTGCCGAGGGCACTGATCGGCGGTGGAACAATCGGGATGGCCATCGCGTCCTGAATCCCGGAAAGGGCTTGTCCGGCTTTATCCCGAATCGCAAAGACAGAGCTATCCGCGTCGCGCTCTTCCCAGTCCTTCATTTTGACGAAAGCGATCCCCACGTTCTGGGCCCGTCCGGAAAAGCTGAAGCCAGCGGCGGCGAACAGACCCTCGACGGCATCATTTGCGTCGTTCAGATAGAAGTCCTCCATCTGCTCAACTTTTTCGATGGTTTGTTCCAGTGTGGAACTTGGAGGCCCGGAAAGGAGGGTGAACATTCGGCCCTGATCTTCGTCGGGAAGAAAGGAGCTGGGGATGCGCACGAAAACGACGACCGTGGCCGCGATCATGATCAGGAAGAGGATGGGGAGGACCACTCGATTTTCCAGCAAGAGGTCCATCATTTTTTGGTGGCTGCGGCGGACCTTATCGAAGCCCCGGTTGAAGAGGCCGAAGAATCCCCGATCCTTAACCGTTTTTCCCGCCTTCAAGATCTGCCCACAGAGAGAGGGGGAAAGGGTGAGGGCGATGAAGAGCGAGATCCCCATGGCCACGGAGATGGTGACCGAGAATTGGCGATAGATCACCCCGACGGATCCCTCGAAGAAGCTCATGGGTAGGAAGACGGCCCAGATGACGACCGTTGTTCCGAGGAGAGCCCCGGAGATTTCTTCCATCGCGGTGTGGGCTGCGTCTTTGGGTTGGAGGTTCGAGTCTTTCTCGAGCTTGTGCTCGACGTTTTCGGTGACCACGATCGCATCGTCCACCAGCATTCCGATGGCCAGCACCAGGGCGAAGAGGGTGAGAACGTTGATGGAGTAGCCGAAGACGTAGAGAAAACCAAAGGTTCCCAGCAAGACGATCGGGATGGTGATCGCCGGGATCAGGGTGGCGCGGGTAGTCTGGAGGAAGACGAAGATCACCATCACGACGAGCACGATGGCGAGGACCAAGGTGATGACCACGCCCTTAATCGATGCCTGAATGAATGGGGCGGAGTCGATGGGATAGACAATTTCGAGACTGTCGGGAATGATGTCACCGAAGTCTGCAACCCGGTCTTTGACGGCTTGAATGGTCTCCAACGCGTTGGCGCCCGGAGCCAGCTCGATGGCGATCCCGGAAGCCGGTTGGCCATTCCAGCGGCCGATGATGCTATAGCTCTCGGCGCCGATCTCAATGCGTGCCACGTCGGAGAGGGTGACGTAGCCTCCGTCTTCGGTGACGGTGAGCAGGATGTCGCCAAATTCCTCGGCCGAGGTCAGGAGGGATTGGGCGGTGATCGTGGCGTTCAGTTGCTGACCTTTGACGCTGGGGGCTCCGCCAATCTCGCCGGTAGCGAGCTGAACGTTTTGCACCTCGACCGCCTCGATCACATCGAGGGTGGTCAGCTTGTAGTTGTTCATGCTCTCGGGATTCAGCCAGATGCGCATGGCGTGCTCCGGGCCGAAGGTCTGGATCTGACCGACACCGCTGACCCGGCTGAGAGGTTCCCGGAGATTCGAGGAAAGAAAATCCGAGATGTCGTTTCGGCTCATCGAGCCGTCTTTGGTATAGAACCCGACAATCAGCGAGTAGCTGCTGCCCGCCTTTTCGACCGGAACCCCGAGCTCCTGAACGATCGAGGGGAGGGCGGAGAGCGACTGGGAAACTTTATTCTGAGTCTGGACCTGGGCGATGTCGGGATCGGTGCCCGGCTCAAAGGTCAGGTTGATCGAGGCCTGCCCGGAAGAAGAGCTTTCTGACTGGATGTAGCGAAGATTGTCGATTCCCGTGAGATTCTGCTCGATGACTTGGGTCACCGTATTCTCCAGGGTTTCGGCAGAAGCCCCGGGATAAGTCGCGGCGATCGAGACCTTGGGCGGTGCGATGTTCGGATACTGTTCGATCGGCAGCTGGAAGAAGGCGAAGACGCCAAAGCCCATGATGAAGAGGGCGATCACCCTCGTGAAGATTGGGCGTGCGATGAAAAAACTGGAAAACATCGATTAGTTCTCCAGCTGGATTTTCTGAGCCTCGACCTCGGCACCCTCACGGAGAGTCATGCCGCCTTCGACGACGAGGCGATCCCCCGGCTCGAGTCCTTCCAGAACCACCCAGCGGTCTTCGTAGGCCGTTCCTGTTTGGATCGAGCGCTTGTGGGCCTTGTTCTCGGAGTCGACGACCCAGACACTCTTGCCCCCACTGGGTTCGAAAATGACGCTCTTTTGGGGAATCACGATCTCTTTGGCCTGGCTGGCGTCCACGACGGAGGCCCGTACGAACATTCCGGGCAAGAGAACTTTGTCCGGATTGGGGAAGGTCGATCGCAGGCGAATCGCACCCGTTTGCGGGTCGACGGCGAGCTCGGCCACATCCAGCGTGCCCTCGTGGGCATAGGGGTCGTCGGAGTGGGTCGGGAAGAGGCGCACGGAGAATTCCGAAGGGAGGTTGTCGTTCATACGCGCAGCGGTCAGGCGTTCGCGGAGGTTCTCGGTGGCGGCGACCGCCTGCGACAGGTCCACATAGACCGGATCGAGCTGGCGCACGGTGGCTAGCGGGGTCGTTTGTCTCTCGGTGACGAGTGCCCCCTTGGTAACCGTGGAGGGGCTAATGTAACCGCTGATCGGGGCCCGCACCTCCGTATAATCGAGATTGATCTTGGCCATTTTGACCTCGGCCTCGGCCATGCTGATGGCGGCTTTGGCCCGATTGAAGTCGGAGATGGCCTCGACGTGCTGTTGCTCGCTGACGGCTTGTTCCGCCAATAACGTGTCGACGCGCTTGGCCAACGCTTCGGCGCTCTCGCGGCGGGCTTTGGCATCCTCGAGATTGGCGAGAGCCATCTCGTAGTCGGCCTCGTAGCGGGAGGGGTCGATTTGGTACAGCTGCTGACCCTCTTCCACATAGGCGCCCTCCTCAAAGAGCCGCGACTGGATGATCCCGCTGACTTGCGGGCGGATTTCCGCCACTTGATAGGCGACGACTCGGCCGGGGAGGGTGTTGAGCCGATCGACCGTTTGCGGCTGCACCTCAATGTATCCCACCTGGGGAGCCGACCCTTGCGGAGCCCCTCCGCCTTGCGCCTTCTCGGGCTGGCCGCATCCGGTGAGGGCGATCAGGACCGCGAGGACGGGAAGAGCGAGAAAGCGCCATCGGCCCGCAGAGGAGGCGGGAAGAGGTGAGGAAGTCGAGTGGCTGGAAAATTGCATGAGCGAGAATGGGAAAAAGTCTGCGGCGAGTGGCCAACGCGTGAAGGTTCACTGGTTGCGGGGGCGGACTCGAAGTCAAACCCCGGAGACGTATTCTCCGAATCTTCGGCGAACTCTGGATCTTTTCCTGAGCCTCTTCGCAAGGCGGCTCCAAGGAGAGAATCCGTCAGGGGGCGAACGTCTGCATCATCGAAAACAGTGTGCCGATGTTGGCGAATTGATCGACGAGTTCGATTCGCATCCCCAGCTTTTTCGCGGGAGTCTCGAAGGTTTTTTCCGCGGTTTCGGTGGAGACCCAAAGGACCTTCGGTCGTTCTTCACGCTGGAGGGCTGTCTGGCAAAAGGCCTTCCAGAGGCATTCGCCGGGATTTTCCGATAGAGTTGTGGAAATGTAAGGAGTGGGAGCGTCCTCACCGATTTCGGTGGGGGCGGCGATGGCGAGGATTGGAATCACCGGTCCGGTCTCGGTGCCAACGGGTCCGCCGAGGTGAATGGCCCCGGCTTCCCAGGTTTCGTCGGTTTGGGGCAGTGAGGCGATTCGTTCCAGTTCGAACTCGCCGGGCTCGTAGGCAAGATCGACTCCACCTGCTTCGTTCCAGTCGAAGGGATCGACCGTCAGGCTCCAGGAATCCCAATCTTCAGCTCTCTTGCCTTGCGGAAGGGAAAAAATGGGAAGCGTTTCGAGCAGAGTTCCGTTCGCCATACGAGTCTTGTAAAACGTGGCGATGGGTCCGTCGGGTTCGGCGCGCAGTCGATTCAGAAGTCGCAAGGTGAGTGCCGTCCCGCGGATGAGAAACGGGATCTCCTCGGGATCCGCGAACCACGGGATCGAGCGGGGATGAAAGCGTCGAGCCAGCATCCATCGATTTTTTCCGCGCTTCGGCGAGGGGAGATTCAGTTTTTCGTAAAGTTCAACGTCATCGTCTTCCAATTCTTTCTCTGTGGTGAATTGGAGTTCGAGCATGCGAACTTTCCGCAAGTATTCGACGAAATCGTGCATGGGGGCTGTGCCCGCTATCATGCTTTTCCAGAGATCGTAGCTTTCCGGAGGACGATGAACGTGGATGGCAAATACTTCGCCGCCTCGTCCGAGAATCGAGACGATGTCGACGAGTCCGCTTTCCGGATCGCGGATTCCGAAAATGTCCTGGTCCCAAAGTTTTTTCCAAGGCTCGGCTTCGCGAACTTGCGTTCCGAGTTCGAGAAGGGTTCCGAATTGGGCCAAATCGGAAGGGGAAAGATCTTCGTAGGGTGAGGGCGGGGCGGCTTCGTCCTCGTTTTCTTGGCCGAAAAGATCCTCGAAGCCGGGGAGGATCTCGGAGGATTCCATCAACTCCGGATCCTCGGCATCGCCCAAGAATTCGTCGATAACATCGGTGTCGGGTTCCGCATCCTCCAGTTTGAGGGATTCCAGGTTTTCCCGAATCTGCTCGAAATCGACGAAGTCGGGATCGTAGTCCTCCGGCACCCATTCCTCGTAGGGCATAAAGCCATCGTTGTTTTTCTTGGGGTTCTCGAGGTAGTGGCAAATGCGCTGATGACCGTACGCCCCGCCACAGTCTTCCAGGGGGCAAGCTCCTTCGCCCCCGGTGCAGGTGAAGATTTTCTCCTCATCCCAAGGGAGAGTCTTTTTCAGAGTGATCGAATGGACCCAGTCGTCTCCGAAATCGTAGGTATAGGCCATGCGAGAGCCGGCGCGTTTCAGGAGATCCTTCAGGGAGAACAGAAACTCCGGATTCTCGATCCCTTCTTCGTCCGGGGACAGAGCGTCGTAGCGAACGCCCTTATGCTCGAACTGGTGGAGATGATAGTTTTCCCATCCCATGGTCTCCTGAATGACGTCGTGCATCACATCGAGCCCCAGATCCGCCGGGAGAATGACCTCGCGCCAGATCGGTCGATGGGTGTGAAGCAATTCTATTCGCAGCAGAAAACACTTTTGGCCGTTCGAAGTTCCCATGACAAAAAGGAGAGAACGGTCCGGTCGATCCGTCAAGGGACTTTCGCTTCGATTGAAGCGGAGGGTCTCGCAGGCCCGGGCGTAGTCTTGAGCGATTTGAACTCCTCCCTTGCTAGCAGGGGAGGGGGACTCCGCGAAGCGGGGTGGAGGGGTTCTGGGTCAGTTGAATTGTCGGTAAACAAGATTTCCGGTAACGCCGATGTAGTATCGCCATTGCGATTGAGCTCTCGAGGAAAGCTGGCCTGCCCGGGCGTAGAGGAGAGCGAAGCACTTTCGAACCGTGTCGGCCAAGGAATCGATTTTCGACCACACGGGAAGAAAGTGCTTCGCAGTTCCTCTACGAAAGCCTCTCCCGTACGCGCATGACTTTAGTCGTGCGCTCCCCGATGGTGCGAACTGAGACTCCACGCGCTATACGCCGCGGCAGGCTCCTTGCTTTTGCTTCGCTCAAGCGGAGGGATTTACTGGCTTGCCAAGCCGTAGTCTTGAGCGTCGAACCGGATGAGCGGTTCCAGCCCGCCTCCGTCCTTCGGAT
>NZ_JACHVA010000002.1 GCF_014230055.1 Puniceicoccus vermicola
TCCGGGAAGCTTCCGACCACTCGGGTTCTGCGACGTATCTCCTTCATGATCCTTTCGAGCATATTGTTGGTGCGGATGCTGCGGTGGTGCTCTCTGGGGAAACGGTAGTAGGTGAGCGATTCGTCGATTCCCTGAAGCAGGATGCTGGCTGCAGGACCGAGCTTCAAGTCTTCGAGCTTGGCGGCCACGGAGATTGCTTTTTCGCGGGCACTTTGGGCATCTTCCTGGGCATGGATTGCCTTGAGCATAGGGATCACCTCCTCGCGCTTTTGTTTGGGCACTTTGTGTAGGATGTTTTTATGGAAGTGGAAGACACATCGTTGCCATTTGGCTTGCGGATAAAACTCCGGTAAGGCCTCGATCAACCCGGCTGCCTTATCGGAGATCGCCAGATCGATCCGGCGCAGTCCCCGCCCGTATAGGTTGCGAAGCAGGTTCCTCCAGCTCTCCTTGTCTTCGCTCATGCCCTCGCTCACTCCGAGCACCTCGCGGAATCCCATCTCGTTCACTCCGATGGCCACGAGGATACTGACGTTCTCGACCTCGCCTCCCCAAGCCCGCTTGAGCCAAAGGCCGTCCAGGTAGGTATACACGTAGCGATTCCTGAGCGGCCTCTGCCGCCACTCCTCAATACGCTCGTAAATCTTCTGGTTGAGGTTACTGACCGTCGAGGGACTTACCCGTGTGCCCCAGAGAGCTTCAGTGATGTCCTCCACACGGCGAACGCTTTGGTCTTCCCCCGAAAAAGTGGACAGTTTTCGGCTAGTTAAGTTGTGGTTGTAGATTGTAATATTGTTCAAGGTATCGTTGAGGCGAGATCATTCCTAAAGAGCTGTGTCTTCGCCGGCGATTGTAGAAGCATTCGATGTAGTCGAAGATGGCGCAGTGGGCTTGTTTTTTGTTATGGAAGCAACCGGAGTCGGGAAGCATCTCGGTTTTAAAGGAGGCGAAACAGCTCTCGGCGAAGGCGTTGTCGTAGCAGTATCCCTTGGCGCTCATGCTTTGTTTCCATTTTCCCAGAGCGGTTCGAAGGGGCCCGCTGGTATACTGGCAACCTCTATCGGAGTGGAAGATCGCAGTGGGATGGATCGGTAGTCTCAGACGGGCTTGGTCGATTGCCCGGACAGTTTGTTCGGCCGAGAGAGAGCAGGAGAGATTCCATCCAAGGATGAGACGGGAGAACAGGTCCATGACAACCGACAGATACATCCAACCCTCTTCGGTGGGGATATAGGTAATGTCGGCAACGAGTTGCTCACCGGGCTTGGTGGGCGCAGGCTCCTTTTTCAAAAGGTTAGGAGAAGGAGAAGCCTTCGAATCGGTTTTCGTTGTCTTTGGTCGCCAAGGCCTACGGAGCTTCCCTCGTAAGCCCTCTTTTCGCATCAGGCGCGCTACCCGGTTCTCGCCACAGGGCAAGCCGCGCTCGGCAAGTTCCGGGGTGATTCTCGGACTGCCGTAGCAGCGCATGTGACGGTCGGCATGAATCGTTTTTATTTCGGCGACTATGCGCTGGTTCTCGACAGCCCGAGGCCCAGGAGCAACTTTCCGGGTATCCCAGGCGTAAAATCCGCTCCGGGACAGTCCCAGAGCCCCACAAAGCTCGCATACTGAGTAGTCTTTCCGCATTGCCTCGATCATCGCATACCCAGATGCGGGTCCTCTGCCAGTATGCTCGCGGCTTTTTTTA
>NZ_JACHVA010000003.1 GCF_014230055.1 Puniceicoccus vermicola
TCCGGGAAGCTTCCGACCACTCGGGTTCTGCGACGTATCTCCTTCATGATCCTTTCGAGCATATTGTTGGTGCGGATGCTGCGGTGGTGCTCTCTGGGGAAACGGTAGTAGGTGAGCGATTCGTCGATTCCCTGAAGCAGGATGCTGGCTGCAGGACCGAGCTTCAAGTCTTCGAGCTTGGCGGCCACGGAGATTGCTTTTTCGCGGGCACTTTGGGCATCTTCCTGGGCATGGATTGCCTTGAGCATAGGGATCACCTCCTCGCGCTTTTGTTTGGGCACTTTGTGTAGGATGTTTTTATGGAAGTGGAAGACACATCGTTGCCATTTGGCTTGCGGATAAAACTCCGGTAAGGCCTCGATCAACCCGGCTGCCTTATCGGAGATCGCCAGATCGATCCGGCGCAGTCCCCGCCCGTATAGGTTGCGAAGCAGGTTCCTCCAGCTCTCCTTGTCTTCGCTCATGCCCTCGCTCACTCCGAGCACCTCGCGGAATCCCATCTCGTTCACTCCGATGGCCACGAGGATACTGACGTTCTCGACCTCGCCTCCCCAAGCCCGCTTGAGCCAAAGGCCGTCCAGGTAGGTATACACGTAGCGATTCCTGAGCGGCCTCTGCCGCCACTCCTCAATACGCTCGTAAATCTTCTGGTTGAGGTTACTGACCGTCGAGGGACTTACCCGTGTGCCCCAGAGAGCTTCAGTGATGTCCTCGACCCGGCGAACGCTTACGCCCGCCAGATACATTTCCACCAGCGACTCTTCCACGCTGGACTCGCGGCGTTTGTAACGCTCGATGATCTGAGTCTCGAAGCTCGCTCCACGAAGCTTTGGGACCTTCAAG
>NZ_JACHVA010000004.1 GCF_014230055.1 Puniceicoccus vermicola
CGGGTAAGTCCCTCGACGGTCAGTAACCTCAACCAGAAGATTTACGAGCGTATTGAGGAGTGGCGGCAGAGGCCGCTCAGGAATCGCTACGTGTATACCTACCTGGACGGCCTTTGGCTCAAGCGGGCTTGGGGAGGCGAGGTCGAGAACGTCAGTATCCTCGTGGCCATCGGAGTGAACGAGATGGGATTCCGCGAGGTGCTCGGAGTGAGCGAGGGCATGAGCGAAGACAAGGAGAGCTGGAGGAACCTGCTTCGCAACCTATACGGGCGGGGACTGCGCCGGATCGATCTGGCGATCTCCGATAAGGCAGCCGGGTTGATCGAGGCCTTACCGGAGTTTTATCCGCAAGCCAAATGGCAACGATGTGTCTTCCACTTCCATAAAAACATCCTACACAAAGTGCCCAAACAAAAGCGCGAGGAGGTGATCCCTATGCTCAAGGCAATCCATGCCCAGGAAGATGCCCAAAGTGCCCGCGAAAAAGCAATCTCCGTGGCCGCCAAGCTCGAAGACTTGAAGCTCGGTCCTGCAGCCAGCATCCTGCTTCAGGGAATCGACGAATCGCTCACCTACTACCGTTTCCCCAGAGAGCACCACCGCAGCATCCGCACCAACAATATGCTCGAAAGGATCATGAAGGAGATACGTCGCAGAACCCGAGTGGTCGGAAGCTTCCCGGATGGGAAAAGCGCTCTCATGCTCGCCTGCGCCAGACTTAGATACATCGCCACAAAATCGTGGTCAGATACCCGAAAATATATGGATATGACCAAGCTTGAGGAAATCGAACTTCAACAAACCGCCTGAAAATCGCCAGCCCCCCATGGGGGGCTATTGACATCAACATCAACTAAACATCATAAACCAATCACCAACGCCTTGAGGCACTTGGACCTTTTTGCGAAAGATTTTGGACACTAACCGGCCGCCTGTCCAAAAGCGGATAACCTACTACCAGCTTCTACGTCTGAGGCGAATCAGCCTCAAAGGACTTCGTTAAATATTCGGAAACAGCCACACCTCTCAATCGGGGCGGAATGAATTCCGCGCTCCGATTGAGGGTTTTCTCAAAACTGATGGTTCGTCACCCATTAAAAACCAGACGATTGAATGTGGAGACCGAAATTACGCGCTCAGAATGGGATCACGGGACTGAGTTTTATAAATTCGTCCCACGGACAAGAGAAAGCATCAAAACGATTCCGGGATCGGCGTATCGCCGCCGACCATCTCGACGACCTTCCCCACAGTCTTATCCTCTCGCAAGCTGTGCAGGATGGCTGAGGCAACGTCCTCTCTGGAAATTTCTCCATGGCGAGTGGACAGCTTTTCGGCGGCTTCGATCTTCCCCGTCCCGGCCTCATCCAGCAATCGTCCGGGACGCAAGATGGTGAAATCAAGACCACTCCGCAGAAGTTCTTCGTCGGCCGCCCATTTTGCGACGAGGTAGGGTTTGATGCCTCCCGATACTTCGTCCGGATCCCCGGCGCGCTGGGCGCTGACAATAATAAAACGCTTCGGACCGGATTTCACGCACTCCCGGATCACTCGCACCGCCCCCCAAAGATCGATGAGAAGGGTTTTGTCCTTTCCCGTGTGGGCTCCGGATCCCGCCGTAAACACCACCGCATCCACATCTTCCAGCGCGGCGGCAAAATCACCTTCCAAATCACCAAGCACTGTTCCGATGCCGCTCGTGGCAAACGAATCAACCTGCAATTCGTCCCGAATTACGGCGAGCGGTTCCCATTCCTGATCGGCAGCAAGCTTTTCGGACAAGATCCGTCCAATTTTTCCGCTAGCCCCAAATATCGCTACTTTTTTCATAAGAATAACCTTTCGCATTTTTCACCGACCTTCAAGTGCGCCCCAGAATCTATCAAAATTTGCCGCGCAAACCCCTCTGATTCGCCAAGGAATGTCGATTCCTTCTGAAAATCGACCGAAGGAGGCCCAGATTCGGAAGATTTTGCTTCATACGTCGTTGCCGATCCTTCATCTTCTCCCCAAATGCCAAAAAGAGAGGATTTAAAAACCATCCTGATTGTTGGATCCGGCCCGATTGTTATCGGTCAGGCCTGTGAATTCGATTACAGCGGCGCGCAAGCCTGTAAAGCCCTTCGCGAGGAGGGATACCGAGTGATCTTGGTCAACAGCAACCCCGCGACGATTATGACCGACCCCGAGTTCGCCGATGTGACCTACATCGAGCCGCTGATCCCGGAGATTCTGGAGAAGATCATCGCCAAGGAGCGTCCGGATGCCCTCCTCCCCACGTTGGGAGGTCAGACTGGGCTCAACCTTTCGATGGACCTCTCGCGTCTGGGAATCCTTGACCGCTACAACGTTCAGCTCATCGGCGCCAACTTTGCCGCCATCGAAAAGGGTGAAGACCGCGAGCTCTTCAAGGAAGCGATGCTCAAGATCGGTCTCGATGTTGCCCGGTCCAAGACCGTCTCCAGCCTTCAAGGTGCCGAAGAGGCCGCCGCCGAGATCGGAAATTTCCCCCTCATCATTCGTCCGAGCTATACCCTCGGTGGAAGCGGGGGTGGCATCGCCTACAACCGCGAAGAATTCGTCGACATTGTGACCAACGGTCTCGAGCTCTCCCCCGTCCACGAGATTCTCATCGAAGAATGCCTCCTGGGCTGGAAAGAGTATGAGATGGAGGTCATGCGCGACCACAAGGACCAGTGCGTCGTCATTTGCTCGATCGAAAACTTCGACCCCATGGGCGTCCACACTGGTGACTCGATCACGGTGGCTCCGGCCATGACTTTGACCGACAAGGAATACCAGCTGATGCGCGACGCTTCGTTCGCCTGCATCCGCGAGGTCGGCGTCGAAACCGGCGGCAGCAACATCCAGTTTGCCGTGGATCCGTCCAATGGCCGCATGGTCGTGATCGAGATGAACCCCCGGGTTTCCCGCAGTTCTGCTCTGGCTTCCAAAGCGACTGGTTTCCCGATCGCCAAGATCGCCGCGAAACTCGCCGTGGGCTATAGCCTCGACGAGCTGGCGAATGACATCACCCGCCAGACGCCGGCCTCCTTCGAGCCGAGCATCGACTACGTGGTGACGAAGATTCCACGCTTCACCTTCGAAAAGTTCCCCGGCGCCGACGACACCCTAACCTCCTCGATGAAATCCGTCGGGGAAGCTATGGCAATCGGACGCACCTTCAAGGAATCTTTTCAGAAAGCCTTCCGCTCGATGGAGATCGGGGTCGAGGGCTATGCCGACGACCGCTGGAATACCAGTGACCACGAGGAGATTCGCGCCGGTCTGGCCCGCGCAACCTGCACCCGGGCTTTCCACGTCCGCAATGCCTTGCGCAACGGCTTCTCGATCGAAGAAATCCATCAAATCACGTTCATCGACGTCTGGTTCCTTCACCAGTTGAAGGAAATCTGCGATATGGAGGAATTCCTCCGCTCGACGCCTCTCGACAGTCTCGACGCCCTCCAACTACGCCGGGCCAAGGAAATGGGATTTTCTGATCAACAGATTTCCCGCCTCTGTGAAACGACTCGCCAGACCGTCCGTAAGAAGCGTGCAGAATTTGGCGTCAACACGACCTATCGCCTCGTCGACACCTGTGCGGCTGAGTTCGAAGCCTACACGCCCTACTACTACTCTTCCTACGGAGACGAGAACGAGATTGTTCCCTCCGACCGCAAGAAGATCATGATTCTCGGCGGCGGGCCCAACCGAATCGGCCAGGGAATCGAGTTCGACTACTGCTGTGTTCACGCCTCCTTCGCTCTCCGCGAAGCGGGTTATGAGACCATCATGGTCAACTCCAATCCAGAGACCGTCTCGACCGACTACGACACCTCGGACCGACTTTATTTCGAGCCGCTCACCCTGGAGGACGTTCTCGAAATCTATTCCCAAGAACAATGCGACGGTGTGATCGTCCAATTCGGCGGGCAAACTCCGTTGAACTTGGCGACCGACCTCAAGGCACACGGGGTTAAAATCATCGGCACCTCGCCCGACAACATTGACCTCGCCGAAGACCGGCGCCGCTTCAAAGCCATTCTGGAAAAGACCGGCCTGAAGCAACCGATCAACAACACCGCCATCTCCCCTGAGGAGGCCTACGAAATGGCTGGCCAGATCGGATTCCCCGTTCTCCTCCGGCCTTCCTTCGTTCTCGGCGGTCGCGGAATGTTCATCGTCTACAACATGGCGGAGCTGAAGTCTGTCGTCCGCGAAGCCTTCGACGCCGCTCCGGGCAAGCCCGTCCTCCTCGACAAATTCCTCGAGGATGCGATCGAGGTCGACGTTGACTGCATTAGCGATGGCGAAACCACCGTCATCGGCGGAATGCTGGAGCACATCGAGTACGCAGGCGTCCACTCGGGTGATGCCGCCATGGTCCTCCCACCGCACACCCTCGACAAGGAAATGATCGATGAGATGCGCACTGCCACTCATTCGCTCGCCAAATCGCTGGGCGTCATCGGACTGATGAATATCCAGTTCGCCATCAAGGACCGCGAGGTCTACCTCCTCGAGGTAAACCCACGAGCCTCCCGCACCGTTCCCTTCGTCAGTAAGGCCACGGGCGTTCCCCTCGCAAAGTATGCCGCCCGCGTCATGGCCGGCGAGAAACTCAAGGACCTGGGCTTCACCAAAGAAGTCATCCCTCCCTACTACGCGATCAAGGAATCCGTCTTCCCCTTCGCCCGTTTCCTCGGAGCGCCGATCGTGCTCACTCCGGAAATGCGAAGCACCGGGGAAGTCATGGGAATCGACGAGGACCTCGGAATCGCCTTCGCAAAGACCCAGATGGCAGTCCAACCTTCCCTCCCGCAGAAGGGCAATGTTTTCATCTCGGTCAAACCGGAAGACAAACCACGCTGCCTGGATATCGTTCGCGAATTCATCGACCTCGGGTTCAAGATCGTCGCCACCCGCGGCACAGCCAACTACCTAAAGGAGCAAGGCTTCGAAGTTACCGCGATCGAGAAGATCAGCGACGGGGGCCGTCCAAATGTGTCGGACCTCATCAAGAACAATGAGATTCAGATGATCATCAACACCCCCATGGGAATGATGCCACGCAAAGACGAAGGTGTGATCCGCCGAGAAGCGATTCTCCATCGCATCTGCATCATGACGACTCTCTCCGGAGCTGCCGCCGCCGTTCAGGGAATTCGTGCCCTCCGCGGGAAAGACGTCGAGGTCCGGTCGATTCAGGAGTTTGTCGAACTCACCCGACTCGACCACGCCAAGAAGAGCCAATGAGCAAAATTCGGCTCATTGCCCTCCTCTCCGGTCCCGACCGTCCGGGGATCGTTGCACGGGTCTCCGGCTGGATCTTCGAGCGGGGAGGCAACATCCTCCACGCCGACCAGCACCAGGACCCGGAGGAGCACATCTTCTTTCAGAGGGTCGAGTGGGTCCCAACCAACAGCGATTCGCCGGAAAAGTGTGAGGCCGAAGGCAATGCCTTCGCCGATTTCGCCACCCGCGAACTCGGAATGAAGGTGCAAGTCAGCCGCTCCGATGTCGTTCCCCGGATCGCTCTCTTCGTTTCGAAAATCCCACACTGTTTCCACGACGTTCTCCTCCGGGCACAGGCCGGCGAATTTCATGGAGAGGTCGCCTGCATCCTCTCCAATCACGAAACCCTGCGCAAATCTGCGGAGAGCTACGGCATCCCCTTCCACCACATCCCCATTGGGCCAAGAGGCAGTGAGGAGCGGGAAAACTCCGAGAATGAGCAGGTCCGTCTTTGCCGTGAATACCAGGTCGATGTCGTCGTCCTCGCCCGCTACATGCAAGTGCTCTCCGCCGAACTCCTGCAGAGACTCGAGGTCCCGGTCATCAACATCCACCATTCTTTTCTTCCCGCATTCGCCGGTGGCAAACCTTACCACCAAGCCTATGCCCGCGGCGTGAAACTGATTGGAGCCACCGCCCATTATGCCACCGCAGATCTCGACGAGGGTCCCATCATCCACCAGGACGTCAGCCGCGTGAACCACCGCGACTCGGTCTCCGAACTCACCCGACGAGGGCGCGACCTCGAAAAAACCGTCCTCGCCCAAGCCATCCGATGGCATCTCGATAGCCGCATCCTCGTCTATCACAACAAGACCGTCGTCTTCCATTGATGCCCTTCCGAGGGGCTTTCGCCATCGAGGAGCCCCGACCCGAAAGAACCCAAAGCATTGGAATAGAACATCTTACACAATATAATAAACCAGGTTAATTTAAATTGACAAAATCGACCAAAACTCCATTTCAAGCGAATTGAGGTGTAATCGATAAACGATTCCTGAGTTCTGGGTTCCAGAATCGACCCAACTGTTTTTGGAATTGAAGTGACTTCACTTCCGATGGTCGGCATGCTGGCAACGAAAGCAGGTATTTCGCTATGAAAGATTTTCTGTCGGCGGACGACGCCAAGGACATGTCACTTAAGGAAGTGCAATCGACTCTGGAATCTGGAGAGAAGGGGCTCGATTCCAACGAAGCGGGCAAGCGGTTGAAGAGTATCGGCCCGAATGAGCTCACCTCGAGTCAACGGAGTTCGCTCAAACTCTTCCTGAGTTATTTCTGGGGACCCATCCCTTGGATGATTGAGATCGCCGCGATCCTTTCCTTGGTGAATAGAGACTTGGGAGACTTCCTCATTATTTTCTCCCTTCTGTTGATAAACGCTGGCATCGGCTTTTTTCAGGAATTTCGGGCCGCCAATGCTCTCGAAGCCTTGAAAGGGCAGCTCGCCTTAAAAGCGCGTGTCTGCCGCGATGGGACCTGGCAGGATATCGAGGCTCGCGAGCTGGTCCCTGGTGACCTGATTCGCATGCGTCTGGGCGATATCATCCCCGCCGACGCCAAGCTCGCCGACGGAGACTATCTCACGATCGACCAATCCTCGCTGACAGGGGAGTCCCTTCCCGTTTCCAAGAAAACTGGTGAGATCGCCTACTCGGGCTCCGTGGCCAAACAAGGCGCGATGACCGCCATTGTGACCGCCACGGGAGGCAATACGTTTTTTGCCAAGACCGCCAAGCTCGTCGAGAACGCTGGCTCCGGAAGCCATTTTCAAAAGGCAGTTCTCCATATCGGGAACTTCCTGATCATGCTCGCGTTGGTCCTTTGCGTTCTCCTCACGATTATTCAACTCGGACGAGGGGACGACTTTCTTCAAATCCTCCAGTTCGTCCTCATCCTCGCCGTAGCCTCCATTCCCGTTGCTATGCCCGCTGTCCTGTCTGTGACCATGGCTCTTGGAGCGCTGGCTCTCTCCAAGCAAAAGGCCATCGTCTCCCGTCTTCAGGCAATCGAGGAGCTGGCCGGGATCGATATCCTCTGCTCCGATAAAACGGGAACCCTGACCAAGAACCAGATCACCTTGGGGGAATCGGCAGTAGTCGGCGCCCGCGACGAGTCTGACCTGATTTCAGCCGCCGCCCTGGCCTCACAAACAGATAACAGCGACGCCATTGACTCTGCGGTCATGAGTTCGCTCCCCGATCCCGCATCGCTCAAGCCCTTCACTCTCAAGAAGTTCCTTCCCTTCGATCCGGTCTCCAAACGGACGGAGGGCACTTGGCAAAGTCCTGATGGCGAGACGATCTGTGCCAGCAAGGGTGCTCCCCAGGTCATCTTCGATCTCTGCAATCTCAATGAGGATGAGCGGAAGAAGGCCGAAGCCACCGTCCACACCTTTGCCGAAAAGGGCCTCCGGACTCTTGGAGTCGCTCGCCGTGAGAATGAATCGTGGAACTTCCTCGGAATCCTTTCCCTTTTCGATCCTCCCCGCGACGATTCGAAATCGACTATCGAGCAGGCGCAGGAGCACGGAATTGAGGTCAAGATGGTTACGGGAGACAACACTGCCATCGCGGCCGAGATCTCGGGCCAACTCGGTCTCGGCAGCCATATTCACCCCGCTAGCGAGTTTTTCGCCAAGGATGACGACCCAGCCAATCTATCCCTCGGGAAAGCGGAAGCCATTGAGAAGTCCGATGGATTCGCCGAGGTCTTCCCCGAGCACAAGTATGGGATCGTCAAAGCGCTGCAACGCCGCAATCACATTGTCGGAATGACCGGCGACGGCGTAAACGATGCCCCCGCCCTCAAACAAGCTGATGTCGGGATCGCCGTATCCGGGGCCACGGACGCCGCCCGAGGAGCCGCTGCCCTCATCCTCACTCAGCCCGGTCTCTCGGTCATCGTTCGAGCCGTCGAGCTAGCGCGACAAATTTTTGAGCGGATGCTCAGCTACACGATCTATCGCATCGCAATGACGATCGACATCATGATCTTTGTCGTTCTGGCCATGCTCATATTCCCGACCCTCGGCGGAGTCGGCTTCTACCCTTTAACCCCGATCATGATCATCCTCCTCGCCCTTTTGGACGACATCCCGATCATGTGTATCGCCTACGACAACACCCGAATCGACCCCAAGCCGGTCCGCTGGAATATGCCTCGGGTGATCACCATCGCCAGCACCCTGGGAGTCCTCTCCGTAGTCCAGACCTTCGGCGTCCTCTGGCTGGGAGTTCACAAGCTTGGCCTCTCCTCCGATCCGACTCTCCTCCAGTCGATGCTCTTTCTTCAGTTGGTGGTCGCCGGACATCTCCTGCTCCTCCTGGCCCGCACGTCAAAGCCGTTCTTCATTCCCCCCTTCCCTTCCTGGCAATTGTTGGGCGCTGTGATTCTCACCCAAATCGTCGCCATGGCACTCTGCGGGTTTGGCTGGCTGGTTCCTCAACTTTCCTGGAAGTGGATCGGGTGGGTTTGGGGCTACAACCTGATCTGGATGGTCGCCTTGGATTTAGCAAAAGTCCTACTTTACCGTCAACTCGATCACCGCTCGCGCCATCAGCAGCAGCTGACGAACATGAGTCGGCGAATCGATGGCTAAAAGCACCTCGACCCGACGAAATCAACCAAATCTTTCTTCACCACCCGTAGCGTCTCTTAAACGCATGAGCTCGTGATGGTTGCGCAAGTGACCTTTTACTCGTTGCCGTCAAAAGAACGATAAGATGCGATTTGCGTCACTTTTCGGATTGCGCCATCGGTGGACATCAAAGCGAGATAGTGACCGAAAATGATTCAACAAGAGAAGCAGCCAACCCAATCATCCATGGCCCGGATTCCAATGGAGTCCGCCTCAATGACTGACTTCGTCTCCTAAAATGACCGACTGGAAAAGACTCTGGACCGGAACTCTACTTTCTCTCCTGGCGGGCAGCTATGCCTGGGCCGCTGGTGCTGAACGACTGACGGTAGATTTCCCCTATGTAGAACAAGCTGCAAAGCGACTGGCGGAGAAGCCCTACAGCCCCCCGGACACGATTCCCGAGGAATTGCAGTCAATCGACTACGATGACTACCGGGAGATTCGCTTCAATCCGATCAAAGCGCTTTGGGCCGACGAGCAACTCCCCTTCCGGATCGAGTTTTTCCACTTGGGCTATCTTTACAACGAATCGGTGACCGTCAACGAGACGACCCCCACCCACAAACAGAAGATTCCCTACTCTTCCGAGCTATTCGACTACGGGAAGAACAGCGACCTCGCCGCCGACCTCCCCAGCGACTTGGGATATGCCGGGATCCGGATTCTCTACCCCTTGAACAATCCTGAGGTATACGACGAAGTTGCCGTGTTCCAAGGGGCTAGCTACTTCCGCATGCTTAGCCGAGGTCAGATCTGGGGGCTCTCCTCCCGGGGATTGGCGATCAACACCGGAACCGCCGCGGGCGAGTCCTTCCCCATTTTCCGAGAGTTTTGGCTGCGCAAACCCAAGCCCAAGGACCGCGAACTCCTGTTCTACGCTCTCCTCGATGGCAAATGGGCCACGGGCGCCTATGAGTTCAAGTTAATCCCCGGCGATCCCACCACCATGAAGATCCGGGCGACCCTCTTCTTCCGCCAGATTCCTACCCGGATCGGACTCGCTCCTTTCTCCAGCATGTTCTGGTATGGTGAGGTTTCGATGGATCGCCCCGCCGACTATCGCCCCGAGGTTCACGATTCCGACAATCTCGTCATGGAGTCCTCTTCCGGGGAATTCCTCAGTCGCCCTCTGATTAATCCCAAGGAAATCACCGAATCCTTCTTCCAGTTTGATGGAGTGAAAGGATGGGGCCTCCTCCAACGGGACCGAATCTTCGGCAACTATGAAGACATCGAAGCCGCCTACCACCTCCGCCCGGGCGGTTGGGTCGTCCCCAAGGATGGCTTTGGCGCAGGCTCGGTCTATCTTTTGGAGCTTCCGGTGGAGGAAGAGACCGAAGACAATATCGCCGCGATGTGGATCCCCGAGGAGACACCTCAGGCGCAACAGCCCTACACCTTTTCCTACGACCTAAGCGTGCCGACAAACAACCCATCGCCCAACGGCTGGGTCCAGGCCACTCGCCAAGGGCGGTCTCTCGATGGACGCCGCCAGATCGTAGTCGACTGGGGAGGCGGAAGCTTGGCTGGGATTGCCCCCTCGGAGAATGTCGAAGTCGTTCTCTCCGCCACGCCGGAGGACCTCGTCGAAGAGCAAACCCTTCAAAAAAATCCCTACAACAATAGCTGGCGTATGGTCCTCTACCTGCGCGAACCAACCCCAGAAGATACTGAGGGGAATCTTCGAGCTTTTCTGCGTTTCAACGATCAAATTTTGACCGAAACATGGACGCATCTTTGGAAACCGTAAAGTGGAGACTCCCGGAAGGAACAACCGAGAAAGACTGGGATGACGCCTACCGCCGGCTAGATGCTTATCTTTCGGCCCTCCGCATCGATAACAGCCTCCAGCGAAGCGGGTTGATCCACCGGATTCTTCAGCGAGCCGTCGACCGCACAATCGAAAGTCCTCAGGAAGGCGTTGCAGCATCGGCCCTGCTTGAGTGCGAAACCCACGTCTGCCAGTGGTTTCGCGAAGTGCTAAACCTGCCGGACTCCACTCCCCCTGAGCAGATTCTTGAGAGAGGCTACCTCTCTCTCCTCCTCTTCGGAGCCGGGAGCGGCTGGCGCCAACACTTTCTCCAACCCGGCCCCTGGCCAAAACAGATCATTGAGGAACTACAGACTCACTATATCGAAGCGGGACCGGAATTCCGGCGGAGCCACATGGGAGAACGCCCCATCGACTACGGCCCCTGGTCCAACCTCGCAGACCAAACCCTTCGCGGCCTCGACAAACGCCCCCTCTTGCGGAGCGCATTCGTCGCCATCTTCGGGATCTCTCTCGTCGCCATCCTCTACTACTTTTCCCGATGAACGCTGAAAACAAACCTCCCGAGCCGTGGATCAAAGACGGAAAGACGGGAACGGGCTGGGCCTTTTTCGCCCTCTGGTTTTTCGTCTGGATTGTCGGAGTTCTCCTCTTCAGCGATTTCCTCTGGCGCACCCAGATCTATGGCCTCAAGCACGCCATGATTGTCGTGCAGGCAATCCTCTTCGCGCAGGTTTCCTTTGGATTCTGCCAAGGGGTCGTCGGATATTTCCTCAAGCCCAACTTCAAGCAAAAGGGCTCCGTTCCACCGAGCACCGAGGAATCCCGGTCCGCTCCGACCGCTCTCCTATTCCCCGTCTACAACGAAGAGCCCGCCCGCGTTCTTGCCGGCCTCGAGGCCACCTACCGCTCCCTCGAGAAAACCGGGCGGCTCGATCAATTCGACTTTTTCATCCTCAGCGACACCCGTGATCCCGACAAATGGGTTGAGGAAGAAATGGGCTGGTTGACCCTCTCCCGTCGACTCGGCGCTCTCAACCGCATCCACTACCGGAGGCGGCGAGAGAATACCGGGAAAAAGGCAGGCAACATTCGCGACTTTCTCGAGAGATGGGGACAGCGCTACCGCTACATGATCATCTTCGACGCCGACAGCGTGATGGAAGGCCCCACCCTCACCAATATGGTGGACGCGATGGAGACCGACCCACAGCTCGGCATCCTCCAAACCGTTCCCCGACTTTGGCGAGCGCAGACCCTTTTCGGACGGGCTCTCCAGTTTGCCAACCGCGTCTACGGCGAGCACTTCTCCCGGGGGCTTGCGACCTGGCAGGGAAATCACGGCAACTATTGGGGTCACAACGCCATCATCCGCGTCAATGCCTTCATGGAGCACTGCGACCTCCCTGACCTCCCCTACAAGGAGCCCGTGGGAGGCAGTATCCTCAGTCACGACTTTGTCGAAGCCGCCCTCATGCGGCGAGCCGGCTACAAGGTCATGCTCTACCCAGGAGCCGAAGGGAGCTGGGAGGAGGGGCCGGAGAATATCTTCGACTCCCTGCAGCGCGACCGTCGCTGGTGTCAGGGCAACCTGCAGCACATCTGGTTCCTCTTCGCCAAAGGGATCCCCGGGCGGAATCGGATACATTTTCTGAACGGCATCCTCTCCTACGCCGGCTCACTGCTCTGGCTCATATTCCTCGTCCTCTGCACGCTCGTCGTGGTCCAATTCTCCCGTACCGGCCTGAGCTTCGTCCCCATTGACGGAATGCTGATGTCCCTCGGCCTCGACATCAGCCTCGCTACCCAGGGGTTAATCGTCCTCCTCTACACCGCCATGCTCCTGCTGGGGCCGAAATTCCTGGCGTGGTTTGACGCGGGCTGCCGCGGCGACTCGGGTCCCCTCCGCACCGGAGTCAACGTCTTGGCCGAGAGCTTCCTCTCGGCCCTGATCGCACCCGTCATGATGTTTTTCCACAGCGTCTTCGTGATCGTGATCCCCCTCGGATCGAAAACGGGATGGAATGCCCAAGCGCGAGACGCGGGCGATGGAGTCGCCTTCTCCACCGCCTTTCGCAATCTTTGGCACGTCACTCTCATCGGAATCCTTTGGGCCGCCGTCGCATGGCGTTTCAACTCCGATTTTTTCTGGTGGCTCAGCCCGATCTTCATTCCTCTCGCCCTGTCCATCCCTCTCGCAATGCTTCTCGGTTCCCCCTCCGTAGGACGCAAGTCTTCTGGGGCAAAGATTTTGACAATGCCCGAGGAAGAATCTCCTACCGAGGTTCTCGACAATCTCCGCCAAGGCACCGCGAACATGCGAGATGGCCTCTCGAAAGGTCCACTTTCCGGAGCCTCCCTAGCTTTCCTCGACCCCTACGTTCACGCCCTCCACGTCCGGCTGAATGCGTCCGAGGAACCCGAAGAGACCTCCGACCAGATCGCGGACAAAATGCTCTCCGAAGGCATCTCCTCGCTCTCTCCCAAAGAAATCGAATCCTGCCTCAACGATCCGAAGGCCCTCCAACGCATTCACCGCGAACTCTGGTTCTCCAGCCGTGAGAATTTGGCCCCGGAATGGCGCGCTAAGCTCCTGCAATACTCCCAGCTGCACGAAATCAATCGCCTCGGATTCAACAAAAGATCCGAAGTTTGAGAGAAATCGTCCCTGAAAACCTCCATTTCGGGGGTTTCTCTCGAAAATACTCCGATATAGTGAAACCCGGAATTGATCCTGCATTCCAATTCAGGTTCAATGGCGGATTCCATGTTTACTCGCGATGCTAGGCATAAATACTCCGAATCGGCGCTCAAACGCTGGTCCTCCTGGCTTTCGCGTGATTGGGAACACTATTTCCAGCCCCATATTCTCGAGCTGGGCCGCAAATATTATCGCCGCAACTCTATTATAGAAGTTGAGCTAACCCCTCAGGATCTGACCGTTTCGGTTGAAACTGATGACGGAGAGGCCTACTCGATCGTCGAATGGTCCCGGATCGGGCCAATGGTCCGCGATTCCCGCAATGACCATGACCTCGGTCAGGCGATCGCGGTCGCCGGTCTCTACGAGATTGAGGAGCTCCTCGCGGATCGCCTCACCCCACTCCCTTTCGAAAAGACGGCCCCCACCCCCAAAGCGGTGGCCGAAAAGCCCGAAAACTCCGACTCCTCTCCGTCGGGAAATCCGGAGGAACGCCCCGTACTTCTCTTTTTCATTGAGGGGGAAAAACTGTGTTTCCGCGCTCTCCCCAACGGCAGCCACGAAGAATCTGATAGCAACCAGCGCCGGGAACGACTGATCCAACTCTCCCACATGGCCCGCCGCAGTGGGTTTAAGTTCAATAATCGGTCGGCTGTTTTTGAAATGGCTGAGTCCGAGAAGTTCCTCAGCTTTCTCCGCAACGGAGTCCCAGGCTGGCGATCCTCTTTCGACATTCACCAAACTTCCGAGGTCGAGCTGCTCAACCTGGGTCAGCGCGAGGTGCGACTCCAGGCATCCGTCCACCGGTCTAGCGATAGCGGAGGACTCCGCCTCGAGTGGTCCTCCCACCTCGGAGAGGACACGCTTTCCGACGAAGAGATTGCCCGCCTCCTACGCCGCAAAGAGAGCCCCCTCTTCCTCCCTGGGCGTGGACTCGTCCGCCTCGACCCGGAAGGGATCGAGATCTCGCGTCAACTCGAGAACCTGCCCGGTGGGCGCAAACGCGATCTCCCACCCTACCTTTTTCTCAGCCTTTTCCAGACTCACTCCGTCACCTTTCGTCTTTCTCCCGAAGTGCAGGAGTGGATCGAGGCACTCAAGTCTCCCGATCCCGAGCCCCCCGCGGGGACGCCAGACTTTCTACGTCCCTACCAACGCCGAGGCGTCGCCCACCTGTTCCACCTTTGCAACAACGATTGCCATCCACTCCTTGCGGATGAAATGGGACTCGGAAAGACCATCCAGATTCTCGCCTTACTGCATTGCGACGGATTCGAAATTCCATCCCTCGTCGTCTGCCCGGCCAGCGTGGTTTCCGTCTGGACCCGCGAAGCCCAGCGCTTTTTCCCGGACATGCCCTTCCGCGTTCTCCGATCCGGAGACTCTTGGCGGGAGCACCCCGGAGGTTGCCTCTGGGTTGCCAGCTATACCCAGCTGCGCCGTCACCGCTCTTACCTCGAGGATGCCCAGTTCCGCTACGCCGTTCTCGATGAAGCTCAGCAAATTAAAAACCCGGACGCCAAAGTTAGCCGGGCCTGCTTTGCCATCAAAGCGAACCACCGTATTGCCCTGACCGGCACCCCCGTCGAGAACAGCCACATGGACCTGTGGTCCATCTTCCGCTTCCTCATGCCCGACCTCCTCGGGAGCCGCCGCGAATTCTTCGACGAGATGAACCGCGACCGCAAGGCACTTGTCGAACGTGTGCGAATACAAGCAGCCCCCTTCCTGATTCGCCGGACAAAAAAAGAAGTCGTTCAGGAACTCCCCGACAAAGTCGAGACCGAGCTCCTCTGCTCGATGGGAGACCAGCAACGCAAAGTTTACAACCGGATCGCCGAAACCGTGTTTCAGGAGTTCAAGAGCGGATTCCGCCAACTCAGCGGGCAGCGTAGTCTTCACTTTCTCACCGCAATCACCCGGTTACGCCAAGCCTGCTGCGACCTCCGCCTTCTTCCTGAAGATTTCCGGGAGGAAGCCGGCATCACGGATGATCTCCCGCTGGCTGGCATGAGCGGAAAACTGGAAACCCTGAGTGAAAACCTTCAGGAGATCCTCGTCGGCCCCCGCAAGGTCGTTATCTTCAGCCAATTTGTCAGTCTTCTCGATCGCACGGAGGAACTTCTCGCTCAGCAGTTCCCGCAAATCCGGCAATTCCGCCTAACCGGATCGACCCGCGACCGCGAGTCCCCCGTTGCCGAATTCCAGAAGCACCGCAAGGCTGCGGTCATGCTCGTCAGCCTGAAGGCTGGCGGCACCGGCATCACGCTCCACGCCGCAGACTACGTCTTCCTTCTCGATCCTTGGTGGAACCCTGCGGCCGAGCAGCAAGCCATTGATCGAGTGCACCGTATTGGCCAACAAAAGACCGTTTTTGTCTATCGCCTCGTCGCCCAAGGAACGATCGAAGAGAATATCCAAAAGCTCAAGGCAGAGAAGACCGGACTCTTCAAAGAGATCGTCGAGTCCTCCCGACCTCTTGAAGCCATTCGTTCGCACTTCGATACGATCGAGGGATTCCTCAAACCCTCCGAGTGATTGGTTCGCGGCCAAATTGGGGGGAAATGGGTCTTCCGCTCCATTTGGCAAGAGAAGAACCCCAAAGTGGCCCATAAATCGCTGCAATTGTGCCAATTCTGTCGCATTCTTGACCCAGCGAATTCCAGCCTGTTCAACAGGGCTCTACCGTCATCATGAAGATCCTTTCCCTCTATAATTTGAAAGGTGGTGTGGGAAAAACCACGACCGCCGTAAACCTTGCTCACGCTGCAGCGCGGGACGGTTTCAACGTTCTCCTCTGCGACCTCGATCCACAGGGTGCCTCCACTTTCTACCTCCAAGCGGCTCCTCCGACAAAGATGAAAACGGGCAAACTCCTCAAAGGAAAGTCCTTCGCCCATAAACAAGTCCGCGAAACCGAGTTTATCCACCTCGATGTTCTGCCCGCTCACTTGGAATTTCGGAATCTGGACCGGAGACTCGACGAAGAAAAGAAATCGGACACCGCTCTCGCCTCCCTCTTCGAGGGATTCCACGGCGACTACGATTTGATCATCGCCGATGCACCCGCTGGACTGACGCTCCTCTCGGAAAATCTTTTCCAACTATCCGATCTGGTTCTCGTTCCTACGATCCCCTCAACCTTGTCCCTGAACTGCTTCGAACAGGTCTCCGAATTTTTCAAAAAGGAAAAACTCTCCAAGAAGAAGTTAAAGGGATTCTTCTCCATGGCCGACACCCGTAAACGCCTGCACCGGGAATCCATCGAGAAAGTCTACCACACCCCGAACAACCCCTTCCTCGAAGCCGTGATTCCCTCTGCCAGCATTGTGGAGCAAATGGGAGAACAGCGACGCCCAGTATCTGCCTTCGCCCGCAATAGCCGAGCTGCCAATGCCTTTGGCGACCTCTGGAATATTGTTCGCGCGGAACTGAAGATCGACTGAGCCCAGCTCCGCTCAACCGAGGCAGGTGTCTACCTCGAGAGCCGCACGGACCCAATCATGATCGAGAGGGACCGTCTTACAGAGACCCGCCACTTCTTCGAGCGGCACCGAGGTCACTCCATCCCCCGCAACGGAGACCATTCGGTTATATTTCCCCTCTGCCAGCAATTCCCCCGCTTTCGTCCCGAGCAATGTGCAAATCAAGCGGTCGCGCGCTGATGGAGACCCGCCCCGCTGGACATGCCCCAGTGAAGTCGTCCTTGCCTCAAGATCCGTCAACCCCTGGAGCTGGCGAGCAATTCGGCTATCAAGAGATTCCTGCACCAGATGAGGTCCTTCGTGGAGCTGACGAGCCTTCTCCTCCTTCGGGGTCGATTTCTTCTGCTTTTTCCCGCCCTTCTTTTCTTCCTGCTTCTGCTGAAACTCTTTTTCGGAAAGCGCCCCTTCCGCCACGGCGATAATCGAAAACCGCTTGTTGTGTTTCCGGCGTTCCAACAAATGCTCAGCCACCCGATTCAGATCGTAGGGCTTCTCGGGCAAGAGAATCGCATCGGCGCCCCCAGCCACTCCTGCCCCTAGCGCTAACCAACCAGCCTTGTGCCCCATCAACTCGCAGACGATTACCCGATGGTGACTGGTCGCCGTGGTGTGAAGCCGGTCGATCGCCTCGGTGGCTGTGCTCAAGGCCGTATCGAAACCGAAACTCACATCGGTCTTGGCCACATCGTTATCAATCGTTTTCGGCAGGGTAATCACCGGCAACCCGGCTTCCCGCAACCGCTGGGCATTCTTCTGCGTTCCGTTCCCCCCGAGGCACACCAAACAATCAATCTGCCGCGAGAGCGCGTTCGAAACGGCTACATCGGTCATATTTAAGACCCGCTCGCCCATCGGCATCTTGTGGGGCTTATCCCGACTCGTCCCCAGGAGAGTTCCTCCCAAGGTTAAAATCCCGGATACCGCCACATTCTCCAGAGGCAGAAATCGATTCTCGACCAACCCCCGAAATCCATCCGGAATCCCGAGCACCCGAATTCCGTGCTTCATCGCCGACTTCGCCACTCCACGGATCGCCGCATTCAAACCCGGACAATCCCCTCCTGACGTCAAAATTCCAATGCAACGCGTCTTTCGTTTTGCAGCCATGCCTAAATTCAATCCTCTCCCCCTGGAAATGGCAAGGCAGACTCACCAACTTGCATCGCGTCAATCATTTTTAGCCAGACTACTTATCGCAGTGATCTCCCACCCTCGACTGCGTAACTCTTTCGGATCCTGGCCATCTCCAAATCCCCGTAAGCTGTTGTTTCCCAAAAAGAAAGGCCGATGAGCGAATGCCCATCGACCTTTCGGAAAGAGACTCTGTCGAGACTAGTATTTGTAGTGCTCGGGCTTGTAAGGGCCGCCTACTTTGACACCGATATATTCGGCCTGCTCTTCGGAAAGAACCGTGAGCTTGGCTCCGATCTTTTCGAGGTGCAGTCGGGCAACTTCTTCGTCGAGATGCTTGGGAAGGATGTAGACGCCGGGAGTGTATTTTTCGACGTTCTTCCAAAGCTCGACTTGAGCCAGAACCTGATTGGCAAACGAGTTCGACATCACGAAGGATGGGTGACCCGTCGCACAACCGAGGTTGACGAGGCGACCTTCAGCGAGAACAAAGATCGAGTGTCCATCCGGGAAAGTCCACTGATCGACCTGCGGCTTCACGTTCATCAACTTCACCCCTTCGGCATTCTCCAGCTTCTCCATCTGGATTTCGTTGTCGAAGTGACCGATGTTACAAACGATGGCTTGGTCCTTCATCTTCTCCATGTGAGCGAAGGTGATGATGTCCTTGTTGCCGGTCGTGGTTACGTAGATGTCCGCCGTGCCAAGGGTATCCTCGACCGGGGCGATCTTGTAGCCTTCCATTGCGGCTTGCAGGGCGCAGATCGGGTCGACTTCAGTGACGACCACTTGCGCACCCATGCCACGGAGAGCTTGGGCGCAACCCTTGCCGACATCACCGTAACCGCAAACAACCGCAACTTTACCAGCGATCATCACGTCGGTCGCACGCTTGATCCCGTCAATGAGGGATTCACGGCAGCCGTAAAGGTTGTCGAATTTCGACTTCGTCACGGAGTCATTCACGTTGATGGCGGGAACGAGCAGCTTGCCCTTCTCGTGCATCTGATAGAGGCGGTGAACTCCTGTCGTGGTTTCCTCAGAGACGCCCTTCCAGTCATTGACGACATTGTGCCAGTGGATCGGATCTTCGCTCTTTACCTTCTTGAGAAGGTTCTTGATCACACCTTCTTCCTTCGAAGAGGCGGGCTGATTTACCCAGTCATCGCCGTCTTCCAGGTCGTATCCTTTGTGGATCAGCAGAGTCGCGTCTCCACCGTCATCGACGATGAGATTCGGGCCCTTGCCATCCGGCCAAGTCAGAGCTTGGTAAGTGCACCACCAGTATTCTTCCAGAGTTTCGCCCTTCCAGGCAAACACTGGAACGCCGGAGGCAGCGATCGCCGCGGCGGCGTGATCCTGAGTGGAGAAAATGTTGCAGCTGGCCCAGCGAACGTCCGCGCCCAGATCGACGAGGGTGTCGATGAGGACTGCCGTCTGAATCGTCATGTGGAGCGATCCGCTGATGCGAACGCCGGCAAGTGGCTTACCCGCAGCGTGTTTCTCGCGGATGGCCATGAGCCCCGGCATTTCTTTCTCGGCAATGGTGATTTCACGCCGGCCAAAATCGGCGAGGCCTAAGTCAGCGACTTTGTAGTCGGTAGTGGTTTCCGTTTGAGTAGCCATAATAATTGTCTCGGTTTGTGGTAAAATCAGACCGCAGCTTGCAGGTCTTCGACCTTGTTCGTCTGCTCCCAGGGAAGATCCGACTTCCCGAAGTGTCCGTAGTGAGTCGATCCACGATAGATCGGATGTAAGAGATCAAGCTGGGCAACGATGTCCGCAGGCTTGAAGCTGAAGACCTTCTTCGCCGCTTCGGCGATCAATGCGTCGGTCAGGCCTTCCTTGCCGGAGCCAAAGGTATCGACGTGAACGCTGGTTGGATGCGGGTAGCCGATGGCGTAAGCCACTTGGAGTTCGCACTTGGACGCGAGTCCAGCGGCGACGATGTTCTTCGCCACCCAACGGCAGAAATAGGCAGCCGAACGGTCGACCTTCGAGGGGTCCTTTCCGCTGAAAGCGCCTCCCCCGTGGCGGGCCCATCCGCCATAGGTGTCGACGATGATCTTACGGCCGGTCAATCCGGCATCTCCCTGAGGGCCGCCAATGACGAACTTCCCGGTCGGGTTGATCAAAAACTCAGTTTTGTCACTGAGCAGTTCCGAAGGAAGCACCTTGCGGATGACTTCCTCGACACAGAATGCCTCAATCTCCTCGTGCTTCACCTGCTCGGTGTGCTGAGTCGAGATGACGACGTTCTCGATGCCGGCAATCTTGCCGTCTTCGTATTTCACGGCGACCTGACTCTTGACGTCGGGGCGAAGCCATTCAACTCCCACGCCTTTGCGCTGACGGGCCATTTCCCGCAAGAGACGGTGAGCGAACATGACCGGTGCTGGCATCAGCTCCGGAGTCTGATCGCAGGCGAATCCGAACATGATTCCCTGGTCACCCGCACCCTGCTCGGCGGTTTGCTTTCCTTCTGCGGCCGCAGCATCCACCCCTTGGGCGATGTCCGGTGACTGCTTGGTCAGGCAGTTCGAGATAAAAACTTCGTCGGCGTGAAACACGTCATCACCGTTGATGTAGCCGATATCACGGATGGCATCGCGCACCGTCTGCTCATAGTCGAATTTCGCCTCGGTGGAGATTTCCCCGGCGAGGAAGACACAGTTGCTCTTCACCAAGGTCTCGCAAGCCACCCGACTCTTGGGATCCTGCGCGAGGCATTTGTCCAAAACACTGTCCGAGATATAATCCGCGACTTTGTCCGGATGGCCCTCTCCTACAGATTCCGAAGAAAATACAAAATTCTGACTCATACCCCCCTACTCTGAACCCGAGACCCGAGGCGGGGCAAGTTTTATATCAAAATATCCAGATTCGTTGATTCGTTATTTTCAATATCGCATCAAATTGCTCATGATTTGCTGCGTCAGATCTGTGGACTCCCAGAAAAACCGCCCGGCCGAAAGAGTGTCATCATCTGACCTTGAGGAGGAATAGAGAGATTGATTGCCTTCCTCGCCCCAGTCGTAGGGAAGAGCTTCCGCCCCGAGCGGAAAATCCACCGGAGTCGACCATTGCTGGCGGGCGAGCCCTTCCTGAATTTCTTCCCAATAGAGCGGGAACCATTCCAGCGGCAGATCTCTCGCAATTCCCCGGATCGAGCTCGGATCCAATTCGATCATCGCCTGAATCGCCCGCTTCCGTAACTCGACATTTTCCTGAATGGGAAGTGAATCGAGCACTCCGAGCAACTTCTTCCAAGCATTCACGTAGAGCGGGTCCATCTGTACTGCGGTGGCAAATGCCTCGAGAGCGGCTGCATCGTTTCCGCGTGTATCTTCCAGATAACCAAGGAGGTAGTACAGGGTCGGGTTTTCCGGCTCCTCTTCCACCATCTCATTGAAGACATTCAAGGCGATATCCTGCTCCCACTCTCCCCGGAACGCCCCCTCACAACCGAAGCAATGGCTTTCTATCCGACCAAACTGATGCGGCATCAGCCCATAAGCCTTGCGCAAATGAACTTCTGCTTCCTCGATCTTCCCGGCCGACTTAAGCTCTACCCCCGTACGGAATTGGATACAGTAGGCATCCGCAAAAATCTGCAGGGACTCCCGATACATCTCAAGAGCAGGCAACGTCATTCCGGCGATGCGCAACTCGTCCGCCTCCTCCGCGAGATCAACCGCGGCGACAATTCGGGCCATCGTATTCGCCTCTTCCTCCTGTCCGCGTGCGGCAAGGACCTGCCCCAAGACGGCATAGGCGCGGAGGCGATCCCGGGCACTCATCTCCCCGTCCGTAGGATCGATCGCGATTGCCGCGCGTGCCGCTTCTTCGGCTGCTTCCAGCTCACCGGTTTCGAGTAAAATGACCGACTTCCAAATCAGCGGGCGCTCCTCAAATGGGTCCATTTCCAACAACTGGTCGAGAAACGGCACCGCCTCTTCGCCCTCCTCCCGAACAAGGACCTCAAAGGCCAAGTCATCCGCGCCTCCTTCCGTTGCCAGGTAATTCCTCAGCAACTCAATTCCTTGCTCTTCTTTTCCGATTTCAATCAGTATTTGCGCAACCGATACTGGAAAAGCGAGTTCCCCCAAATCGACATATCGCATCTCGGAAATATTTTCATAAAACCAGAATGGTGATCGCTCGAGCAACAGAAGCGCCTCCTCCGGTCGCCCCGCTTGTTGATAGAGCATGACCAGCATCGCCATAGGAGACCCACGATACCAATATCGCTGCCCGGAATCTTTACGAGCTTGAATCGAATACTCCAACCACTTCACCGTTAGATCGACAGCCGCATCGGTATCCCCAATTTCAGAAAAGAACTCGATCATCCGGACCAACTCGTATTGGTCGTCTTCGAAAGAGAGCTCCTCGGTCTTGGCCTCGAGAATCGCCAACAACCTCTCAAACAATTCCTGTTCGTCGAGGATATCCATGGCTTTCGTCAGACGCAGTAGACGGCTTTTTTCCTCGGAGCTATCCGCATCAGTGGGCAGTCGAAAACTCTCCGAACTTTCGAGGTATTCCTGGAGGGATGCAACGGCCTCGCTTACCATCCCCAACTCGAAGAGGCGGGTGATTCGTGAGAGCAGTAGCTCGCTGGTTGGACTCGTGGAGGAGTCAATCTTCTCATCCAATTGAGCAAGGATCGGATCATTCTCCGGATCGAGCGGCATCAGCCCGGACTGCAACTCCAGCCGCAACACCGGATCGAGGTCAGGAAGAAACGGTTCCAAAGAGTCGTAGAGATCTCCCGTGGAATAAGAGTAACCGGCCGAAGCAGCCAACTTCGCCACCATAATTTCAAAGGAAGATGAGGATTCCTCCTGCAAAGCCTCCAACTCCTCCTGGACCTTTTCGACCTTTCCCATCCGCAAATAATCGCGGACCCAATCGATTCGTGTCTCTGCAGAGGGGAAGGACGGATGCTTGCTCTCCAAATATGCAACCGCCTCCGGAAACTCTGGAAGTTTCGGGCTCAGAAAACTCTGGAACTGCCGCTCCTCAACGACACCTCCTTCCATAAGGATGCGAAAGATTCGGGCCTGATCCTCGGTCACAAATTGATCCACCTCTACAGAACTCTCCGACCCGAGAAAGAGCGACTTCAGAAACTCTTCGGATCGCTCCGCCCCAAAAATATTTTCGAGATCCGGAAATTCCACCCCCCACATGCGAAAATACCCAGGAGGTGGATCCCCTAGAAAATTCAACAAATCCTCGAGAGCCAACTGGGAAAACTCGGTATTTACCGAATGAAAGGCAGCCGTCTTCAGCGTCCAAAAATAGTTCTCCACCGACTTCGAATTTCCCCGGGAACGGGACAAAAATCTCATGGCCGCTCCACCCGATTTCAATTTCGCCAAACTATCAATGATTTCCTGCGCCCCTTCATAATTCCCTTCGGCCACCGCAATTTGAAAACGCAGCAGCTTTCCCGCGTTCGGCTTCCCCTCCGAAAGATCCTCCGAAATATCCCTCCAGGCACCCGGCTCCGGGAAATTCTTCATGAGCACCTCACCGAAACGATCATCTCCATCCCGAGTGAGGAAGCTCGACCATTGACCGAAACCTTCGACCCAGAGTGTGGCGAAATCAGCCCCCGACCGGTCCAGCTCCGAATCGTCCAGTTCTGCGATCCAGTCTTCCAACGAGTTTTCTCCCCCTCCCTCTGCAGAGTCTTGAGAGGTTAGGCGCTGGAGTAGTTCTTCAGCGGGCGGAATCGCGCAAACGAGGGCGCAAGAGGATAACAGGGCGAGGGGGAGCAGGGCCTTTTTCATGGCCCCAAGAAGTAAAAAGAAGCGAGAAGAACCGCAATTCGTTTCTTTAATCGGAGCAATTTTATCGAATATCTTCCTTAGACACGGAAGATCGCTCCGAGCTTTTTCCCCAGTAAAACCGAGGCCCCGATGATCGTCACCGCAAGGAAAGCCATCGCCCAGACACCGAGAGCGCTGGCAATGAATGGTCCCTCACCCAGCAAATTCATCAATTCGTAAATTGCTTTGGTGATCGGGTAAAACTGCTGCTTTTGCGCAAGGATCAAACTATCCGAGACCTCAAGCATGGCTTGGGAAAAAGCAAGGATGGCCCCGGCCAAAAGGTTCGCGAGGATCAAGGGCATCGTGATTCGCAAGGCAGCTTTCACCGGCGGGCAACCAAGGTTCTGCGCCGCCTCTTCGTAGGTCACACTCGTCTGCTCCAACCCCGCCACCGCAGACCGCACCACAAAGGGCAGCTTGCGAATGGCATAGGCAATGATGAGAAGAGGCACCGGATTGGCTACCGGATTCAGAAACTCGAAAAACTTCCCTTCCTGCGACATCGCCAGATACCCGAAGGCAATCACGATTCCGGGAACGGCCAGCGGCAGCATCGCCATGGAGTCGAGGATTGAACGACCCGGGATCGTCGAACGCACTACCACGTAGGCAATCGCCACACCAAAGCCGACATTCACGAGGGTCGCCGCCGAGCTGTAGAAGAGACTGTTTTGAATCGAAGACAGCGTCAGGGGATGTCCGAGCGCCAACTCGTAATTTTCCAAAGTCCACCCGGTCGGCAGAAGGTTTGCATACCAATCACTCGAAAAGGAAATCAGAATCACCGCGAGGTGAGGCAGGAGTGCGAGAATCGTGATTCCGAAGAAAAATCCAAAGCACACGAGCTGCCCGAGAGCGCCCGGACGCTTGGCCCCCGAGGCATGTCCCGCCTTGGCCATCATGGAGAAGGTGTTACGCCCGAAAAGAGTCTTTCCCAAGAGATAGAATCCAATGGAGGCCACCAACATCACGGCCACGAGGGCGTAGGGAAAGGGGTTCGATCCGATCTCTTTCACTCCATTAAAGATCTGAACCGAGGTCACCCGGTCGTAATCGAAGATCAGAGGCACCCCGAGCTCGGTGAAGGCCCAGATGAAAACAATTGTACTCCCCGCAAAGATTCCCGGACGCATTAAGGGAAGAGTGATCGTGAAGAAGCGCTTCCATCCACGGCACCCCATATTCTCCGCGGCTTCCTCCATTGCCGGATCAATATTTGCCAGCGAAGCCACGGCATTGAGATAAAGAATCGGATAGAGGCTCAGGCTATTCAGAATCACCACGCCCCAAAACCGGCTCTGGCCCAGCCAATCGATGGTCTGACCCGGATCCAGAAAGCCGAGCTCAACGAGACCGGCGTTGAGCATCCCATATTGTCCGAGAATTTGCCGGACCCCAATCGCTCCGACAAAAGGAGGCAGCATGATCGGGAGAAGAATCAGCGCCGAAAATACCTTCTTCCCGAAAAATTCGTAGCGATCCGAGATGAAGGCGAGCGGCAAGGCAATGAGCAGCGCCAATAGAGTCGAGAAGAGCCCCATGCCAAAGGCATTGATGAGCCCTTGAGTATAAAGATCGTTGCGGAAAACCTCGAGGACATAGGAAAGAGTCCAAGTCCCGTCCAGAGAGAGAAATCCGCCCTGCAGCACTTCCCAAATCGGCCAGAGGAAGAAGCACCCGAAGAACACCGCGGTGATTCCCAATACACTATAACTGAACCCCTTGCTCACGAGTTCATTCGATAGTCCAGGAAGAGCGGCCTGCGAAGCTTAAAAGCGCAAAAACTGCGATTCTTTTCAGCGGCTCCGAATCAAAAGCAAAACGGAGCCGCCAATCAAAAACGATTCAACAGAGCGAACGGCCTAGACCGTCGCGCCGCGTTTCTCGGCCTTGCGGCGCTCATTGGAGTCCAGAATACGCTTCCGCAGTCGGATCGCCGCCGGAGTCACTTCCACGAGTTCATCCGGAGCAATGTATTCGAGCGCGCGCTCAAGACTGAAACGAACGGGAGGCGTCAACTGGATCCCTTTACCGTCCCCGCTGCTTCGAATATTATCGAGCTGCTTCGCTTTGGTGGGATTGACTGGGAGATCGTTCTTGCGGGGATTTTCCCCAACGACCTGACCGCCGTACACTTCCTCACCCGGGGCAACAAAGAGCCGCCCCCGCTGTTGAAGGGTATCCAGAGCGTAAGCCATGACCGCGCCTTGGTCCATGGAGACCAGCGTCCCAGTGAGACGAAGGTCGATCACCCCAACAAAAGGACGATACTCCAGGAAGAGGTGACTCATGACACCGGTTCCGCTCGTCAGATTCACCAAGTCGGTTTCGAGGCCAATGACCCCGCGAGTCGGAATCTCCGCCTCGACAGTGACCCCGGAATTGTGGTGGTCCATTCCGACGACAATCCCCTTCCGGCGATTGATCATTTCCAGAATACCACCGAGTTCGCCGTCGGGGAGTTCAATCCAAAGCGTTTCGAAAGGCTCGAGCTTTTTTCCATCCTCGTCTTCTTTGAAAACAACCGTCGGCCGGGAAACGAGGACTTCGTATCCTTCGCGACGCATCGTTTCCAGCAGGACCGAAATCTGCATCGCCCCGCGGGCGGTGACGAGAAATGAACCGCCATCGATCCCATCCTCGATTTTGATCGAGATATTCGACTGAGTCTCACGGATCAGGCGCTCACGGATTTGACGGGAAGTCACCTTTTTGCCCTCACGTCCGGCAAACGGTCCATCGTTCACCGCAAATTCCATTTGGATGGTCGGAGGATCAATGGCGACAAACGGAAGAAGCTCGGCCTCCTGCCCAAAGGCCAAGGTGTCCCCAATCCCAATATCTTCGAATCCGGCCAACCCTACGATGTCTCCGGCAACCCCTTCCGGAGAGTCCTCAGTGGTAATCCCGGTAAAGGTGAACAATTTCGTGATCTTGCAGCGACGGGGAGCCTTCCCTTCGGAATGCGCCCAGATCGTTTGTCCCTGCTTGACCGAGCCACTCAAGATCCGGCCCACCGCGATTCGCCCGACAAAGTCATTCCAGTCGATGTTGCTGACCAGCATCCGGAACTCCCCTTCTTCCACTTCAGGAGCGGGGATGGAGTCTCGGATGATCTTGAACAGAGGAGCCATCGATTCACGAGGATCATCCAGGGAGAGAGCGGCCCATCCATCGCGGGCACTGGCGTAAATGAAAGGCGCGTTGAACTGCTCCTCCGTTGCTTCCAACTCGAGAAACAATTCCAGAACCTTGTCGTGAACGTATTCCGGACGAGCGTTCTCGCGGTCGACCTTATTGATCACAATCACTGGAGACAATCCCGCGGCCAAAGCCTTGCGAAGCACAAAACGAGTCTGAGCCTGCGGGCCTTCGTAAGCGTCGACCAGCAAGAGCACCCCATCGACCATCTTCATGACCCGCTCCACCTCAGCCCCGAAATCGGCGTGCCCGGGAGTATCCACAATGTTCACCAAATGGTCTTCGTGGATGATCGCGGTGTTCTTCGCTTTGATCGTAATCCCCTTCTCGCGCTCAAGGTCCATCGAGTCCATGACCCGCTCAGAGACCACTTGGTTATCGCGGAAGGCGCCGCCTTGGCGCAACAGTTGGTCGACCAAGGTAGTTTTACCATGATCAACGTGGGCGATAATCGCCACATTTCGAATTTGATTGGATTGCATCGGAAAGTCTCCTCGTAGAGAAAAAGCGTCGAAGATCGCAGGGAACCCCCGCAATGCAACTTAATTATCAGGGAAAGTAAGGCTTCTTCTAGCGAAACAAGCCCGTTCTCAGCCCAGTACCAACCGCCAATCCACCCCAATCGGTCCCGGTCATCGCATGAGCCCGCTTGGGACGCTTCCCCGCATCCTGCTGCACCTGCTCCTCCACAAATGAGGGCGATCCCAGCACCATCCCGTCGGTAAAATAACGCACCCGGCACCGCAAAACCACAGACAGGGGCAATTTTCCCTTCTCCTCTTCCAACACCCGCACCGCTTCTTCCCGAGAGATCGACTTCTTCTCATCCTTCTCCCCGGCCCCGGCACCATACAAAGTCTGGCGATACCCAGCCAGATCCTTGTCCACAACCGAAAGACCAGCCCGAGCCATCCGCCCCCCTCCAATCGCCTCGGCATACCCACAAAATCGATAATCCTTAGGATCTTCAACCAACCCCGCCCGCACCGCATTCAAGTCAATATAGGCAGCCACCGTCCGCAGCGCCCAACGATCCCCTTCCACCAGAACACTCTTAAACCGCTCACACCAAAGCGGTCCAAAACGATCCCGCGA
>NZ_JACHVA010000005.1 GCF_014230055.1 Puniceicoccus vermicola
CGGTCGGGGACTTGCAGAGCTATAGGCTATCGAGTTTTCCAAAGTTTCGCAAGAGGGTGGTGATGCCTCCGCTGGATCGGGGTTGCTGCCTATCGCTCTGTGACTTGCCGGACAGTCTGGCGGGAATGCGCAAATACCAGAAGCGGCTTGAGATTGTAGAGGAAAGCGATCCGAAAAGAAAAGACGAGCTGGATCGGAAATACGGGCGTGGTTGGTTTCTGGGAAGTAGCCAAGCCAAGAAGGAGCTAGTCAAGGAATTGGAGAAATCCGGTTCGGAGGTGGATTGGGATGGCGTCGACCTGAAGGAGTTGAACGAGTCGCGTTGGGAGGGGATTGTGTGTGAAGAATTGAAGAAGCGAAAGATCTCTGAAGCGACGATCATCTCCAGTCCCAAAAGCGCGGACTGGAAGATTGAGATCGCCAAAAGACTGCGCAAAGAAACGACGGCAAAGAATCCGTGGATTGCCAAGCGGTTGGCGATGGGGCATCCAAACTACGTGAGCAATTTGGTGAATGGGTAGAGATCATTATATTTTGCGTTTGACCCCTTTTAAAAAAACGTCTAAACAGAAATATGTCGTGAGGTTTTTTTTTCTTTCCGCTAATTATCGGCATTTCACTTTCCACCTTATCCGGGCTAGCGGAGAGAATCAAAGTTGACGTGATTCCGAAAGAATTGGTTTCGGCGATGTATGATCAAATTGAAGCCTACGTTGAAAAAGACGATTCAAGGTTCTTTAGGGATTTTGCACGGCCCGAAGACGGGAGGCTGCCCGAATCTGAGAGTTCTCTTCCGAAAACCTATGGCTGGGTTGATTCCATTACGGTGACAAGAGTCCTTATTCAGCATTACGAAAGCTCAAGCTCGGACGGAGCAATCCGTTTGCCGATCGGCGAGAATGTGTATATTTGCTGGTATGATGTTCTATATGAGGGAAAGGAGGGTTCGCTTCAGAACGAAATGATCTCAAAAAACCGAAGCGTTTGGAAAATTGTCGAAGGAGAATGGAAGATAATTGAGATGGGATACTAAGGTTTTTGCGGGGGTATGACCCAAAAACATCGGTATCACTCTGTGATGGCATTTGACCCCTTTTAAACTTTTAAAATAAATAATAATATTTCCCTTTTATATATTTCCAGTCGCTTACGATCAAATGGGGGCGAGTTTATAGAATAAGAGAATTGTAGTTGGCATTATGAAATCTTATAAAGCATTTTTTTTCTTCAGCAGTTTGTGGCTTGCCTCTCTTTCTTCTTTGATGGCATTAGATGGCTCGAACGAATTTGTTGAGATAGAGCTTCCGGAAGTTGAAAAGTTTAGAGTTTTTTATTCTGGGGATGGTATTTTGGAGAGAATTGAGATAAAATTTCGTTTTTTAACCAATGGTGAAGGCGTTCAAGTAAATGAAAGTTATATTCATTTTTCGAGTGATAGAAAAATTCTGATCGGAAAACTTGTGGCGATGGGTGCCATGGAGATGACGGGTAGCTTGCCTCCATCGCCAGCCTTAAAATACGTCTTTAACGAGCATGAAGTTTGGGAAGGGGCGGATAACTTGATTTATTCAGAAAGAGTGACTTTGCCGTATTCAGGCGCTGGAATTGAGTATTTTGTGCCTTTTCAATATGCTATCGATAAGGAGAAGTAATTAGGCCGCGTGGACAAATTCAAATTTGATCCAATCGACTATTACCGCGAGGGTTACGAAACCGAGGAAAGTCTGAGGAAGTTGTTCGTATCGTCTAGCGACTCTTCTGTATGACTTTATTCTGCAGAAGAAGTTCTCGACCATTCTTCGAAGCTTTCCGATCTCTTTTTCATAGTGGATGTGTTCTTTTCGAGTAATACCCAATAAGAAAAGGTTAGCGAGTTAATGGGTGTCAGCTATCGTCTTTGTATGAGACGCCGCAATCTTGGGGAATAAGCGTGAAAGGCACTAGTTTAAGAGCTCTTGCGAAGATAATCTGGCGATTGGCACGTCGATAAGAACCCCTCCACCGCCTGACGGCGGTCCCCCTCCCCTCCAAGCAGGGGAGGAGTCTCTACTTAAATTTTCAACTCCCCTCCTACGAGTAGGTGGGGGGACCAGCGCCAGCTGGTGGGGTGGTTTCGCGATGCGTAGATATCCTTAAACTAGTGCCATTCGGGAGTAAGCGTCCGGTGGGCGACCCCTGATAACTCGACGCGCAAAGATATCTTTTGGTTGAAGTATTATCAGGCCCCTCTTGAGATCGTTACAGAGGGAACGGGGATAAAGAACGATCTCCTTCCGAAAGCCGAATAAAGAAACAAAGCTGTAACAATTTTCTTGAGATTGAGACTCTCTCCCATTGGGATCTCCGTTTTGCCGGAGCTCCTTGAGGCTCTAGTGCGGTAGAAAACCCTCGAAACAAGCTCATGACGAAACCTAAGAACCCTCTCTCCATCAGCGCCTTGTGGTCGTTCCTCATTCTGGGATCCGCACCGGCCGAAACCCCTGAGTCCTCGACTTCGCCGGATGAATCGGAATCCGCCCAGCAACAGGAAAACTCTTCCCCCGCGGAAGAACCGCAGATGCTGGAAGCCTATCAGGTCATCGGAACGCAGGATCTCGCCTTCTCTCTTCCCGGTTCCGCCTATGTTCTCGACGAAGGCGATATCCAGAACCTGAACTACGAAAACATCAACCAGGTACTTCGCCAGATCCCCGGCGTCTACGTCCGCGAGGAAGATGGCTACGGAAACTTCCCGAACATCAGCATTCGCGGGGTCGATGCCAGTCGATCAGCGAAAGTGACCTTGATGGAAGACGGCGTTCTCACCGCCCCGGCCCCGTATTCCGCCCCGTCGGCCTACTACAGTCCTGCCGTTGGCCGGATGGCCGGAATCGAGGTCCTCAAAGGATCCAGCCAAGTGCGCTATGGACCGGAGACCACCGGAGGCGTGTTGAACTATATCGCCACTCCCATTCCCGCCGGGAAAGACGAGGGCTATGCCCGCCTCTCCTACGGGAACAACCAAGATCTCCAAAGCCACATCTGGGGCGGAGGCACCTACGATCTCGAAGCCGGCCAGCTCGGCGTCCTCGGCGAGTTTTACAGCCGCAGCACCGACGGGTTTCGCGAGATGGACACCACCGCCGCCTACAACGGAACGAATGACACTGGATTTGAGCGGATCGACGGGCGGGTAAAGCTCTCCTTCGTTCCCAACTGGGAAAAGTACAATAAGTTGGAGTTCAAACTCGGCTACACCGATTTCGACGCCAACGAAACCTATCTCGGAATCAGCACCCAAGACTTTCGCGCCGACCCCATGCGCCGTTACGCCGCCAGCCGTAACGACCAGATCAATACCTACAGCACCCAAACCTACCTCCGGCACACGGTCGATCTCGAGGAAAACTGGCGCCTCGTCACCACCGGATATTATCAGGAGTTTCAACGCAATTGGTACAAACTCAACGATCTGGTCGATCCGGACGCCTCCCTCTCGCAGTCTCTTTTTGACGGCACCCCTGGCTACAACGTTCTGACCGGACAGGCCGCCGGCCAACTCCGCTATCGGGCCAACAACCGGAACTACGGACTCTACGGAATCCAGTCCGACCTCAATGGTCTTTTCGAAACCGGTGATTTCGACCACCACATCAGCACCGGCCTCCGCCTCCATCACGACTACGAAGACCGTTTTCAGCACCAGGACGTTTACACACAGAATGATCTGGGTGCCTTCACCTCCGTCGACCGGGGCGCTCCGGGTAGTCAGACGAATCGGAAGAGCAGTGCCGACGCCATCGCCTACTACCTGCAGGACCGGATTGAGTATGGCGACTGGGCCGTCATCCCCGGGGTTCGCTATGAATACATCGACTACGAGGTCAACAACCGGGCTTCGGGCTCGACGGAGAGTGCTAACCTCGACGTCTTCACTCCCGGCATTGGCCTCGAGTATCTCCTCGATCCCGACTGGATGCTCTTCACCGGATACTACCGCGGATTCTCACCTCCCGGGCCCTCGGGAGCCGTCAACGGAATCAAGGAAGAGACCAGCGACAGCTTCGAGCTCGGCACCCGTTACCGCAACGATCAGGGCTTCCGCGTGGAACTCGTTGGATTCTACACCTTCTTCAACGATCTCCTGGTCGCCGAGAGCATTGGCAGCGGCAATCTCGACGACGAGAACGTCGGCAACGCCATCAGCCGGGGCATCGAGGCTTTGGTGGGGATCGATCCCGCGCAAATGACCGGTCAGTCCTTCCGTTCGCCTATCACCTTGGCCGCTACCTACACGGACGCGACCCTTGATGGGAATGCCTCCTCCGCCGATGCGGAATCAATCTTCGCCGGCGGCAAGGACGGGAACCGGATGCCCTACATTCCGGAGTGGCAGATCAACCTCACCGGGGGACTCGAGTTCGACCGCATCCGCGGATATGCCAGTGTGAGCTTTGCCACCAGCACGTATGCTTCCGCCAACAATTCCTCCGCTGAGGTCAATCCGGCCACCGGCGAAGCCGATGCTCGCTTCGGGAAAGTCGACAGCTACACGACCGTCGACTTGAGCGCGTACTACCGCCTCTGGGGCGAAGTGGAGCTCTTCGCCTACGCGCAGAATGTCTTCAACGACGAATACATCATCAGCCGCCTGCCGCACGGCCCGCGTCCCGGTACGCCGGCAACCTACGGGATCGGTCTCCAGGCCCGCTGGTAGACCCTCTCCCGAAGTCGCCCTGACACTTCTCAGCCGCCCGGAACTCTCCGGGCGGCTTTTTTATGGGCGGGAAAATGGGCCGCGGCCGTCCGTCTCACGACCGGGTCCATCCAGGTCACTCTGGAGGGTGGGGTGTTGATGGGGTCAGTCCACAGTGGCACTTGGATCAGGCCGGATTCATGGATTTTGTATTGCCCGAAAGCAGAGAGAGATCTGCCCGAGGCGTTGGAATCTGCAAGCTTTTGGTGTGCAGCAAAATAACCTGTTTCTTCCCGGTTTTCAACGCGCCTTTGGGCGAAGCCCTCAATCTGCCCTCAAGAGGCTTGAGGATCATCGCCATTCGATGATGAAGGGCCTGCCGGGTCAACTGCGGTATGTTTTTGAGGAGGGGTGTTGCCTTTGGACTCGATTCCCAAGCGTCCGAAGGAACGCGATCGTGGTTTTTCTTCGGCGGTTACAGTTTGGCACATGATCAGTCAGGGCTTTTTGTTTTCCGGGGGGTGGCGAAATCGATTCCGGTCCCACCCAAAGGCGCAAAAGATCACAAAAAGAGGAGAGTTGTGTAGGGGCCGGGTTGATCCCGTGTCCTGTGGTTGGCACGGGGTAGGTCTGGGGACACCTGAGGTGAACCGAGTCGCCGCAAGAAGTGAGTATAAACCAAGGTCATCTGTAGCAGGTGCCCAGGAGTCCCCACGCTTTCCAGCATGTTACTCGGGAACCGATTCTCGGTTGAAATGGTAGGTTCTGATCCAATCGATTGCCTCACCGGGCTCCACGGGAAATTCCACGAACTGTTCGGGGCTCACATACTCCTCTCGGGCATAGATGAAAGTGCGCACAAGAGGGACTCCTTCGGTCACCACCCGCACCGAGAGGTCATCTCCGAGAGCGAGAAGGATTTCTCCTTCAGTCGGCAGGGGAATCGGGGAAGGCACGTTAATGACGACTGACTCCTCCACCTTTTCCGGAAACCGGATTTGCTCACCCTCTATCCGGGCATTGCCTCGCAAAACCTCGCCCCCGGAAGCCGACCGGCCGAGATCCAGTCGATACGCTTCACCGATCGGAACCCCATTCAGTGAAAAGAAATTATGAACATAATGCTGAACTTCCAGAGCTCGCTCGCCGAGGTTCTCCAGTTTATTGCGAAGAATGATCCGGTTCTCTTCCAGTTCGACCGATGCCGTCAGTCGGTATCGATATCCCCTGAATTCCGGTGAAACCTGTATAAAATCAACTCGATCCTTCTCGGCCCTATACTCGGTCTTCGCTCTCTCGATGACTTCGTAGGGTCGATAAAAATCATAGTGTTCCGAATCCTTACGCAAGACCCCGACCCCAATCTTCAGAAAACCCTCTCCAATTATCGCATTTTGAAACTCCGTAGGATCATCTTTGTTAAACTCCGCAGCCAATCCGCCGCTTTCGGTCATTGGATTATGCTCAACAGGCGCAAAGAGAAACTCATCCTCCTCCACGGAGACCCGCAATACCGTCGCCACGTTGGTAAATCTCGTGCCCCGGTTATATCGATCGGGGGAGTTCGGGAGCATCACCTCCGCCCTTATCATTCCGTTCGAAAGGATTAAGACGTCCGCGAGTGGAGCTTTTGAAATGTCCTCCGATCCAAAGACGGCCCCTGCCAATACTACATGGAGCATCAGCAACGCCCATTTTCGCATTCTCTCACTCATTTTAATCATTGGGCTTTGGTAGGTAACTCTTAGAAAGGCACCTCAAGTGCCAGAACGGCTAAACTCAATCCAATGTGTACTTTAATCATACAACAGACAGGTGTCGAACTTCTTTCAGGTGTATGATTACAACTGCAAATACCTTTTCTTATAAATTCCCTTGTCTAGGATTGGAAGAACCACCCCTCCGTATGAGATTTTACCGCAGACCCCATTCTCGTTTAACCCGTTACACTGGTTTCACACTTGTCGAAATCCTCGTTGCGATCGCCATCATCGGGCTCCTCGCTGGAATCATTTCAGCAGTAACCCACAAGTCGATCGAGTCGGCTCGTCTCGCCCGGTGTCAAAGCAATTTACGTCAGATCGGGAATCTCTTTCATCTTTACGCCAACGACAATGACGGGCGCTTTCCCTATCAGATCACCTCTCGCGAAAATGGTGCGCTCGCTTGGGACTTTCAGTTGATGCCGTACGCAAATTCCTACGTCTCCGATATGGGATATGGAAATGCGCACGAAGAGTATCTGGGCGAACGTCCTCCCGGCATTTTCGCCTGCCCCGCGAGCAGCAAAGACTCCCGCGGCACGACTCAACTTTCCAACTATGGCGTCAACGGAACTCTTGTGCGCCGAGGCAACGCTTCTCCGGCTCAGCTAAGACCACAGGTAAAGGTCGCCAACATTGTCGAACCGGCGAAGACGTACTTGGCGGCGGATTCGAATCAAAGGACGTTTACCCACTACAGTCGCAGTGATTTCACGGAAGAACCTGCCGACGCGGAAAGTGCGGCCGACCGACATGTAGGAGTCATCAATATGCTATTTGTAGACGGCCATGTCGAAACACTTACCCTCGACCAGATTGACTGGTCCGACACTGCGGCTGGCGTCGCGGATCGCGCTCCATGGGGAGCCAATTAGACCCTATCCACCATCGCACATCCATGTCTCTTCGAAAAATTGCTTTGTTCCAACTTGCTCTCTTGACCGTCCCCGCGGCTTTTCTGATTGCCGCAGAGGATGAGATGAACTCCGAGACTCCGATCCGCACCCTTTCCCCAAAGGCATCCGTTTTCGAAGACCTAAACCTGAACGAGAACGAGATGGACCTTCTTCGCAGCCTTCATTCCCAAGCGATCCACGATGCCCAGAAGCCACTAATCGAACGGCCTACCACTCTTGAGGAGCTCAAAGCCTCCGGTCTGCGGATGAAATATCCGGAGAAACCTCTCCATCTCAGCCAGATCAGTGAGGAAACATGGGAACAAGTGGCTCTCAGCTTCGCCGACATCGACATCGCCTATGGCATGGCGGCAAAACTGCCCCGCATGGCCGCCTGCGCCCGCTTCACCCAAGACGCGGAGCTCGGTCAATACGTTGCCGATCAGCTCATGATCATTTCGACCTGGGATCCCCTTCAACGTCCGGGATGGTCCCTTCGCAACAACAACAGAATCACGATTCCTGCGGACGGAGATGGCGCGTGGCTCGGCACTGGCTGGATGATCCGGGCGATCACCGATTCAATGGCTCTACTCCCCGATGAATACAAAACACCCGAGCTTGAGGAGGCGGTTCATCATCGGCTCAACGAAGAGATCGATTCTCTCATGGACGACTGGAATACCAAGCGCCAGTGGTTCTTCCGAGTCGAGGCTGCCAGCTCCAATCAATGGGTCATGCCCAGCGAGGCCATGATCCGGGCCAGCCTCTTCACCGGGAAAGACGAACATCCGGAAGCCTATGAGGTTGGCGTACAGAACCTTCTCAAAACTCTCGATACCCTCGGCGAAAATGGGGAGTTTCCCGAAGGACTTTCCTATTCCTCGATGACCCTGACGGGAATCGTCTTGGCCGCCGGAGCTGCGGCGGAAGAGGGAGATTTGCGCCTGATCGAGCACCCGTTCCTCCAAAACTATCCCACCTGGTTCGCCCACCACATCCAGCCCGGAAATGCCCTCATCAATTCTTTCGATATGGGAAAACCCGAGGTGACCGATTACGACTTTCAACAGAGCATGGCACTCTTCGCCGTTTACCTCGACAATCCAGTGGCACTTTGGACTCTCGAGAATTACACGGGATTCCCCAAAACGATTGAAGGTGTCATCGCAAGCATACTTCCGACTACAGACGCCGAAGCGCCCTCCCTCTTTGCCTATTATCCAATGGCTACGAGGGTGAACTGGCGCGATAGTTGGGCAAAGGATTCCTCGGGATTCTGGATGCGGGGCGGACACATCGAAGATTCCCACGATCATATGGATCGGGGACATGTCAACTTTACCGTCGACGGAGACCCCATCCTTATCGAAGCCGGAAAGCCGCCCTACGACGACCCTCGTTACTTCTCCCACTTCAAGAGTGTCGCCGGACACAACGTCCTGCAAGTCGGCACGCAGTCACCCGAAGATTTCTCAGAAGAATCCCTCCGGGCGGGAGGAGGGCAGATTCTAGCCGGAGATCATCGTGAAGCCCCGATGGAAGTTCTTCGACTCGACAGTCTCGGAGGAGAGGTCACCGTCGATGCTTCAAACGCGTATGCGACGGTTGAGGAGTGGATACGGAATGCGTCATGGGACAGCGAAGAGCTGACCGTCATCGATACCGTGGAGCTTGAAATGCCGGAAACGATGCTCTTTCGTTGGCATCTAAACGAGCGGGCGAATTCCCCGATCGAATGGAGCGAGAAAAAACTATTGGTGGGAGACGTAGTGATCCAATGGGAATCCGACACACCCATTCGGGTTCAAACCGAATTGATGCCCGCAACGAAAGGCCACGGTCGACCGATTGAAGAAAAAATCTGCGTCGTCATGACCACCGAGCAACCGGGCACTTCCTGGAACCTCCGTACAACAATCTCCACGAAGCCCTGAGCGGAACAGCCGTCCCTTGGTCGCCGACGTTTGCTTGTCCTCAAGGTTCCGCCTCAAGGAATCCAGTCCTTAACCAGAGAGGTCCTTTAGCCTTGAGGATCCGTCTCTTTCGCCGAATTGTAATCATACAATGAAAACGGTGAAATCCATGGTGGAACTGGCGGAAATCGCCGGTTGCAGTGTCATGACCGTTTCCTATGCCCTACGGGACAGCCCGAAGATTTCCCGCGAGACCCGGCAGCGGATCCAGGAACTGGCTCTGAAGCATGGCTATCGAAAGCATCCCTATATCTCCGCGCTCATGGCGACTCGTCAGAAAAAGGGAAAGCTTGGTGGCGAGGTCATTGCCGTTCTCACGAAAGAAGACCAAGCCATCAGTAGTAGTGAAGTCAGGCTACCCTTTTACTCCGACCTCTACGACGGAATGAAAGAAAGGGCCGCCGAGCTCGGATACCAATTGGAGGAGTTCGCCACAGCGAGCGAGAATGCCCTCGACGGTCCCCGGCTGACTTCGGTCTTACATTCCCGCGGAATCCGAGGCGTCGTTCTCATGCCGGGCGGTTCGCTAAAGCGAAGCTTTCCGAAGATCGATCCGACCCATTTCTCCCTCACCGCCGCAGGATTCCATGCTCAGGATCTAGCCATTCATCGAACTGCCACCGACTACGGCGCCGGCTTTCGACTCTGCCTCGAGGAAATGAAAAGGCGCGGCTATCGACGAATCGGGTTTCCCATCAACAAGAAGCTCGACCCTCAGTTGCGCTATAGCGTTTCCGGGCGCTTTCTCGCCTGGCAAACCGGAATTCCCAGGAAGGACCGGATTCCTTTTATTCGCGATGACAGCGTCACCACTGAGAAAGGGCCATTCCTGGAGTGGTTTCACAAATATAAGCCCGACTGTATTCTCGCTCCCCGGATTTCGATTCTCTACTGGCTTCGCGAAGAGGGGCTGCGGATTCCCGAAGATGTGGGATGCTGTTTCATCCCCACCCGGGACAACGCCGAGCTAAGCGGATTCGATACTCATAGCTGGCAGGTGGGCCGAACCACCGTCAACCTCCTCACCCGGGAGCTTCTCCTTAACCATCAAGGCTTGCCCGATACTCCCGAAATACTGCTGGTCAGCGGTCGTTGGCAGGAGGGCCAGACCTTGCGCCCGGTGCCGACGAACTGAAGTGATGCGCCTCTGATCGTTTCGGCGGCGGGATCATACCCAAGGATCCATTCGCAAGGTTTACGATTACACTTAAGGCATGGTTGTCGTATTTCGAGCGGGGTAATAGTCTATCTTTTTAATATTCGATAACCCTAAAATAACCCTGAACCTCCTATGAGAACAAATCTGCATCACCCTTTTCTTCCAACCGTTTCTTTCTTCTGTGCATCGCTCGTCCTTCCGGCTTCGGCCGCGGTCGTGGATGATCCCGATCTCTATTCGGTTTTCGATCCGTCCGGGGGGCGATCCATCACAAACACGGCTTCGGGGGCCACTTCGGCCTCAACACTGGAGGCGCTAGGTGATTTTGGCATCATCTACGAGTATGGCTCATTCAACCAAGGCACCAATATCATCGCATTCTCTGACGAAACGCGATCCGACCTGCAGATTTCATTCTCCGGTGCCGTCTCGACCAGCTCTTCCGGTGCGGGAGCATCCCTATCCAATAATTCGTATTCGACCTCACCGACCTCTGCTATTCGCTTCGCCGACAATGCAGAAACCGCTGCCCACATTCTTTCCACCACCTTGGATCTGGGATCTTGGGACGGCTCAACCTTCGACGGATCCGTTGGGGGCACCTCCGCTTTCGGCTTCACTCTTTCAGCGCCGGACGGAGCCTTTAGCCGGCTGAATAGTATTACCGTTCAATTTCTCGATGCCAGTAGCCAAACCTTGTCCACCCAGACGATCTCTGGGGTGAACTCGGGAAGTGTTGGATTTTATTTCGGATACCAAAGCAATGCCGCCGATATTTCATCGGTAACCGTCGACGTCAGCATTAATGAGGGTTCCGGGAGTTTCCTGATGGGCATGGACGACATCGGATTTTCTTCGATTCCCGAAACATCGACATACTCCCTCATCACGGGAGCCTTGGGAATTGGTCTCGTGCTCTTCATCCGTCGCCGCTCCTAAAAACTAAGAACGGTTAAACCCATCGGCGGATGAATTCAGTCCCGACAACTCAAGTGGAAGCCATTTCCCAGAGCGGAAGTGCCCGGCCCAACGTTCTTATCCGATCCTCGTGGCAGACGGTCAACATCGGGGATATCGGGCATACGCCGGGGCTGCTAAAACTCCTTCAGCACTATTTCCCCGAAGCGCAGCTGATCCTTTGGGCCGGAGACCTCAGCCACGGAGTGGGAGAAATGCTCGCCAAAGAGTTCCCCGACGTAAAGATCTTCTGCGAACCGGAAAACGGGAGCGGTATCCCCATTACTGCCCAAGGGCGAGAACTGTGGGAGAAGTCGGACTACCTGATTCATGGATCGGGTCCCTATCTTGTCGCCCGACCCGTCGTGGAAGAGTGGGTGAAGTCAGGTCGCCCCTTTGGGGTTTACGGGATTACCCTGGAGTCCTTTACCCCGGACTTGGTGGAACTGCTCAGCCGGGCGGATTTTCTCTTCTGTCGCGATACCATCTCTTTGCGGGCTGCGAGAGCAGCCAAGATTCGTCCTCGGATTCTGGAATTCGCTCCCGATGCCGCATTCTGGGCAGACCACCAAGATCACACCCAAGCGAAAGCTTTCCTGCGCGAACACGAATTGGAGGACCGCCAATTTCTCTGTGTCATCTCCCGCCTTCGCTACACTCCTTATTTCAAAATTCGCAATCGTCATCCCAGCGAAGAAGAGAGCAAACGGGACAAGATCAGCGAGGCCTACAAAAAGGCGGACCATGAACCCCTTCGCCATGCCATCATCTCCTGGGTCCGGTCCACTGGGATGAAGGTCCTCCTCTGCCCGGAGATGACCTATGAGATCGAGCTGACCAAGGAGCAGCTCCTGGATCCCCTGCCTGAGGATGTCCGCAAAAACGTCGTTTGGCGTAAGACCTACTGGCGTCCCGATGAGGCCACGAGCGTCTACGCACATTCTTTCGGCATCCTCAGCATGGAAATGCATTCACCCATCCTCGCGTTTTCGGTAGGTGCCCCGGGTTTCTACCTGCGATTGCCCACCGACACTTGCAAAGGGCAGATGTGGCGGGATATCGGCCTTCCCGAATGGATCTATGAAATCGAAGAATCCGACGGGACCGATCTTGCCCTCGGGCTAGCTCAATTGGTTGAAAATCCGGAGAGGACCCGATCAAAGTTGCAGCATGCCCAGTCTCGCGTGAAACATCTTCAAGGTGAATCAATGGCCATCGTTCGTGAAGCCGTGCTCTCTCACGTCCACTCTCTATAGTTCCTTCGTCTCAAACAACTCCGCTTCTCCCGCAAACCGTCCAGGCTCGTAGGATTTGACGAACGCTGCCTTTTTCAGAAAAAACGGGCGCTACGACACCGGTAAGCGGTTGGGTTTTTCCTGCGGATCGTTGATTCTTCGGCAGGGTTGCGCTATCCTCCCGATATGATCAAAGCGTACATGGCGAGCGGTAAGGGTGCCCCATTTGAGCTGTCGGAATATGATCCTGGCGAGCTGGGTAGGGATGAGGTCGAGATTCAGGTTGAATACTGCGGCGTCTGCCACAGTGATTTTTCCATCTGGAAGGACGAATGGGGAATGAGCGAGTATCCGCTCGTCGCCGGGCACGAGGTGGTTGGGACGGTCGCCGAGGTGGGTTCCGACGTGAAGCATCTCCATGAAGGTCAGAAGGTTGGGCTCGGCTGGATCTCCGGATCTTGCATGACCTGCCATACTTGCATGGAAGGGGATCACAATCTGTGTGAGAGCGCCGATCAGACGATTGTTGGTCGGCATGGCGGTTTTGCCGAACGCGTCCGAGCTCGGGCGGAATGGACGATTCCTCTTCCAGAAGATTTGGACTTTGCCAAGGCTGGGCCGCTTTTTTGCGGGGGGATCACCGTTTTTAACCCGTTGGTCATCAACGAGGTCCGGCCGACGGATCGGGTCGGCGTAGTCGGAATCGGTGGGCTTGGTCACTTGGCTCTGCAATTTGTCAATGCTTGGGGCTGTGAGGTGACCGCTTTTTCTTCCTCGGCGGATAAGAAGGAAGAGGCTTTGAAGTTGGGGGCTCATCGGTTCGTCTCGAGCAAAGATCCGAAAGAGGTTGAGGCTGTGGCGAATTCTTTGGACTTGATCCTCGTCACGATCAACGTGCCTCTCGATTGGGAACCATTTCTTGCCGCCCTTCGCGCCAAAGGAAAGCTTCACTTCGTCGGAGTGCTTCCCGAACTCCAGCTTCCTTTCTTCCCGTTGCTTGCGGGGCAAAAGAGTGTCGGTGGCTCACCCTTTGGCAGCCCAGCCACTCTCGCCAAAATGCTTGAATTCTGCGCAAGGCACGACATCGCTCCGATGGTCGAGGAGATGCCGATGAGCCAGATTAACGAGGCTTTCGAGAGATTGGAAGAGGGCAAACCTCGGTATCGAATCGTTCTCAAAAACGATATCTAGCCGGAGCCGGATCATGGCCTCGTTGCCAGAGGATCGGGAGGATTTGACGGTAAATAGGTCAAATCTTGGCGGGAACTTGGATTGGCGGGAAAGGTTTTTCTAGGAGAGGAGTGGCCAACTAGGTTTCGAGGAGCGCTCTTTTCGGAGCTTTTTCGCTGCGAAACCTAGCCGGAAAGCCTTACTAATCCCTCTGGAGGCACATTATTGACTGAAATAATAGTGGATCTGCATTTTTTTCTTCAATTCGTTGTTCAGGACTCCGATGATTCTTAGGATTGTTGGCTTCGTAAGTGGCCATGCATAAAACCCTTTTCTAATTCGACTATGGAACAACGATTTGAACGACCTAAGGCGCAAGGCCTTTACGATCCAAATAACGAGCGCGAAAACTGCGGTATCGGACTGATTGTGGACATGAAGGGGCGCCGGTCTCATGACATCGTCCAAGGTGCGTTGGAGATCTGCGTGAATCTCGATCACCGGGGCGGTTGCGGTTGCGACCCGATTACCGGAGATGGCGCCGGGCTTTTTATCCAGATTCCTGACAAGTTCCTCCGCAAGGTCTGCCGCATGGAGGGAGGCTTTGAGCTTCCCGAAGAAGGGGATTACGGTGCGGGTTTTGTTTTTCTCTCCAAGGATCCGGAAGAGCGGGCCGAGGAGGAGAAGACGATCGAGGAGATCGTCAAAGAAGAAGGTTTTTCTTTCCTCGGTTGGCGCGATGTGCCGGTACGCAGCGGGATCCTCGGGAAAGCCTCTGCCGATTGTGAACCGTTCATGCGTCAGTTCTTCATCGGGCGTGAGGATGTGGTCGAGCGGGGTCTGCCGTTTGAACGGAAGCTATACGTCATTCGCCGGATCGCAGCCCACCGGATTCGCTACCGGGGCGAGGATGAGGAGTCTATTTATTACATTAGCTCCCTTTCGAGCCGGACGATGGTCTACAAGGGGATGCTGACCACCGGGCAGCTCCAGGAGTATTTCCCGGATTTGAGCGATGAGGCGATGGAGTCGGCGATGGCGCTGACGCACTCTCGTTTCTCTACCAACACTTTCCCTAGCTGGCCGCGGGCTCAGCCTTTCCGCTACCTTTGCCATAACGGCGAAATCAACACCGTTCGTGGAAATGAGAATTGGCTCCATGCCCGGCAGATGCAGTTGGCATCGGAGGTTTTTGGGAAGGATTTCCGCAAGTTGCTCCCGATCATCCGCGAAGAAGGGTCGGACTCGCAAAAGTTCGACAACTGTTTGGAGTTCCTCGTCCTTTCCGGACGGAGTCTCGCCCACGCGATGATGATGATGATTCCTGAACCGTGGGAGCGTCACCGTCATATGCCACAGCATAAGCGTGACTTTTACGAATTCCACGCCTGCATGATGGAGCCTTGGGATGGCCCGGCTTCGATGGCGATTTCCGACGGGGTTCAAGTCGGTGCGACTCTGGACCGTAATGGTCTGCGCCCATCTCGTTACTACGTAACGTCTGACGATAAGGTGATTCTCGCGTCTGAAGTCGGGGTCTTGGCCGGAGTGGAGTCGAAGAATGTGGTCCAGAAAGGCCGTCTCGAGCCGGGTCGGATGTTCCTGATCGATATGGAGAAGGGCCGGATCGTCGGAGATGACGAGCTGAAGGAACAGATTGCCAGCGAGCATCCTTATGGGGAATGGTTGCGGGACAACTTGGTCGAAGCCGAGCGTCTTCCGGTTCCGAAAAAGGTGATCGCGGATGATTTTGAATCGATCGAGACGCGGCAGAAGGCTTTCGGGTACACCTTTGAGGATATGCGCTTTATCCTCGGTCCCAGTGCCGAGATTGGCAAACAGCCCTTGGGTTCGATGGGGAACGATGCGCCGCTGGCCGTGTTCTCCGACCAGCCGCAGCTACTTTACAACTACTTCAAGCAGCTCTTTGCGCAGGTCACCAATCCGCCGATCGATCCCATTCGGGAAGAGTTGGTCACCGCCAGTGTGACTTTCCTCGGTTCGGAAGGGGACCTGACTCGTCCGGGGCCCGAAAGTTGCCGGATGATCAAGTTGGAGTCTCCTTTGATCGACCGCCATCAGCTGCGGCAGTTGGTGGAGATCGACATGAAGGGCTTCAACTCTACCATCTTGCCGATTACCTTTTCCCCGCGGGTGGGAGGATTGGCCAGTGGACACAGCCAGAATTCCGAACCGGATATTTCTGAGAAAGGGTTGGAAGCTGCCATGGAGCAGCTCTTCGAGAATGCCGATGCGGCGATTGATGACGGGGTGAATATTCTTATCCTCTCAGATCGTAAGGTCGGGCCGAAGAAGGCTCCGATCCCGGCTCTCCTCGCCGTGGCTGGTCTTCACCACCACCTCGTGCGGCAGGGAACGCGCACGCGGGTATCCATCGTCTTGGAGTCGGGTGAACCCCGCGAAGTTCACCACTTCGCCCTTCTTTTGGGCTACGGGGCGGATGCCATCAATCCGTATCTCGCTCTGGAGAGTGTTCGTCACATGGTGGCGAATGACGACATCAAGGTGGGGCCGGACAAGGCTTGCCTCAATTTCCTGAAGGCAAACTTGAATGGCGTGATCAAGACGATGTCGAAGATGGGGATCTCGACCGTGGCTTCCTACCGCGGCGCACAGATCTTCGAAGCGATCGGTCTCAACCAGCTCGTGATCGATAAGTATTTCACCAAGACCGCCTCCCGTGTGGAGGGGATTGGAATTGAAGCGATCTCTCGCGAAACCGAAATCCGCCATTTCAGCGCTTTTGCTCCCCGGGGTGACAGCCGCGCGGTGGCTCTCAATTCCGGAGGGGTCTACCAGTGGAGAAAAGACGGTGAACGCCACCTCTTTAATCCGGTGACGATCCACAAGCTGCAAAAGGCAACCCGCCTCGGCGACTACGCGGTCTTCCGCGAGTATGCGGACATCATTGACAACCAGTCCAAGGAAACCTTCACCCTGCGGGGACTGATGGAGTTTCGCTTTGACGAATCGAAGTCGATTCCGGTTGAGGAAGTCGAGTCCGTCGACGCCATTGTCCGTCGTTTCAAAACGGGTGCTATGTCCTACGGGTCGATCTCGAAAGAAGCGCACGAATCGTTGGCCATTGCCATGAATCGCCTGGGAGGAAAGTCCAACACCGGTGAAGGTGGGGAAGATTCTGACCGCTTTACTCCGGATGAGAACGGCGACAGCCGTCGTTCGGCGATCAAGCAGGTGGCCTCTGGCCGTTTCGGGGTGACCAGTCACTATTTGGTCAATTCCGACGAGATTCAGATCAAGATCGTTCAGGGTGCCAAGCCCGGTGAAGGTGGAGAGCTGCCCGGACACAAAGTCCTCCCGCAGATCGCCAAGACACGGGGAACCACTCCAGGGGTCGGACTCATCTCGCCGCCGCCGCACCATGATATTTATTCGATTGAGGATCTGGCCGAGCTGATTCACGACCTGAAGAATTCCAATGTGAATGCTCGGGTGAACGTGAAGCTGGTCTCGGCAGTCGGGGTCGGAACGATTGCCGCCGGTGTCGCGAAGGCGAAGGCCGATGTTATTCTTGTCTCCGGCTACGATGGGGGAACTGGGGCGTCTCCTCGTTCCTCGATCCAACACGCCGGAGCTCCATGGGAGTTGGGTGTCGCCGAAACCAATCAGACTCTATTGCTCAACGACCTGCGCTCTCGCGTCGTGGTCGAGACGGATGGCCAGTTGAAGACAGGCCGCGACGTTGCCATCGCCTGCTTGCTCGGCGCCGAGGAGTTTGGTTTTGCGACCGCACCCCTCATCACCCTCGGGTGCTTGATGATGCGTGTTTGTCAAAAGAATACCTGCCCAGTTGGGATCGCGACGCAGAACCCTGAGCTTCGGAAGAAGTTCAATGGAGGAGCGGAGGCCGTTGAAAACTTCATGCGATTTGTGGCCGAAGATCTTCGCGGCGTTATGGCGAAGCTTGGTTTCCGCACGATCAATGAGATGGTCGGACGCGTCGACAAGTTGGAGCTACGCAAGGCTATTGATCACTGGAAGGCGAGAGGGCTGGATTACAGCAAGATCCTCTACCGTCCGTACGTCGGTAAGAATGTCGGCACCTATTGCCAGATGAAGCAGGACCACCTGCTTGATATTTCTCTCGATCGCACGGAAATTCTCAACCGCGCAAAGCCGGCGATTGAGGAGGGCAAACCAGTTGAGATGGATCTGCCTGTGATCAATACGAACCGGGTCGTCGGAACGATGACCGGAGCCGAAATCTCGAGAAAACATGGCGCTGAGGGTTTGCCGAATGACACGGTCCGCATCAACTTGACCGGTTCCGCGGGGCAGAGTCTCGGCGCGTTCTGTCCGAAGGGGATGACCTTCTCTGTGACCGGCGATACCAATGACTACCTCGGTAAGGGATTGTCTGGAGCTAAGATCATCGTCCGTCCGCCGGAAGATTCACCGTTTGTCGCCCGTGAGAACATCATTACCGGTAACGTCTGCTTCTATGGAGCAACGGCCGGAGAAGCCTACGTCGCCGGAATGGCGGGAGAGCGCTTCTGCGTTCGCAACTCGGGAGTTGAGGCGGTTGTTGAAGGAGTCGGCGATCACGCCTTGGAATACATGACTGGCGGGATGGTAATTAATCTCGGAACAACCGGACGTAATCTTGGTGCCGGGATGTCAGGTGGAGTCGCCTACGTCTACGACGAGTTGGGTGATTTCGTCGAGAAGCGCCTCAATGCCGAGATGGTCAATGTGTATCAACTCATCGAATGCAAGGATGAGGAGATCGAATTGGTGCGCTCAAAGATTGAGCGTCACGTCGAATACACCGGATCCGTTCACGGAAAAGCGATTCTCGACGAGTGGCCAGAGAGCGCTCAGCGCTTTTTGAAGATCATGCCTCAGGATTATGAACGTGTGCTGCAGGCACAGACCCGTGCCGAGGAGCGCGGACTCGAAGGAGACGCGGCCATCCTCGCTGCCTTCGAAGAAAACGTGATGGCGGGACACTAAGCCTCTCGCTGATCGAAATATTACAAATTAACGGGAACGACTGTTTATGGGAAAACCAACCGGATTTTTGGAGTTCGAGCGCAAGACGATCGCAGATCGCGATCCGATCCAGCGCTTGAAGGACTGGAACGAGACGCACGAAGGATTTGACGAGGGCAAGCTGAGAGAGCAGGGCTCGCGCTGCATGGATTGTGGCACCCCCTACTGTCACACCGGAATGACTCTGGCCAACATGGCCAGTGGTTGCCCCGTGAATAATCTCATCCCCGAGTTCAATGACCTCGTTTACAAGGGCCGCTGGAAGGATGCCTATGAGCGGCTGATGAAGACGAACAACTTCCCGGAGTTTACCGGGCGCGTCTGCCCCGCTCCCTGCGAAGGCTCCTGTGTTCTTGGGGTGATTGAGCCTCCGGTGACCATCAAGAATATCGAGCAGTCGATCATCGACAAAGCTTGGGCCGAAGGTTGGGTGCAGCCCAACCCTCCTGCGACTCGCACGGACAAGAAGATTGCAGTGGTTGGATCCGGCCCGGCCGGACTCGCCGCTGCCGATCAGCTCAATCAGGCAGGGCACCGTGTGACTGTGTTCGAAAGGGCCGACCGAATTGGAGGGCTTTTGATGTACGGGATTCCGAACATGAAGCTGCAAAAGGAAGTCGTGAATCGACGAGTGCAGTTGATGGAAGACGAGGGCGTTACCTTCCGCCCCGGAGTTGAGATCGGAAAGGATCTGCCCGCCCGTCAGCTACTCGACGAATTCGATGCCGTCGTTCTTTGCTGCGGTGCCACCAAGCCGCGCGATCTGCCTATTCCCGGGCGGGAACTGGGCAATATCCATTTTGCCATGGATTTCCTCGGACCGAACACCAAGGAGATGTGGGACGTCCGCGAAGGCAAAGGATCGCAGTTTAGCGAATTGGCCAAGGGTAAGAACGTCATCATCATCGGCGGTGGCGACACCGGAACCGATTGTGTGGGCACGTCCTTGCGTCATGGATGCGAAAGCGTTTCCCAGCTCGAGATCATGCCGAAACCTCCGATGGAGAGGGCTGCGAACAACCCTTGGCCGGAATGGCCCAAAGTCTTCAAGGTCGACTATGGCCAAGAGGAGGCTGCTGCCGTTCAGGGCGAGGACCCACGCCAGTATTTGGTGACCGCCAGCAAGTTTGAGGGAGACGAGGACGGAAACGTCAAAGCCATCCATGTTCACGATGTCGAATGGGTCAGCGAAAACGGTCGGTTTATGCCGAAAAAAGTAGAAGGGTCCGAAAGGGTTCTTCCGGCTGAGTTGGTTCTTTTGGCCATGGGCTTCCTAGGCCCCGAAGCGACGATCGTGGAAGAACTCGGCCTCGAGCAGGATGCCCGATCGAATGTCAAAGCCGAGTACGGAGAATTCCGGACCAGCATCGACAAGGTCTTTGCGGCTGGCGATATGCGCCGTGGCCAGTCTCTCATCGTCTGGGCCATCAACGAAGGTCGTGCCGCCGCCCGTGAGTGCGATCGTTTCCTTATGGGATCGACCAAGCTTCCCTGAGGCGACCTCGATCCTCTTATGACAGCAAGGTAGCTTGTTTGTCATGAGGGCGGGGGAGTTGCCGGAAGTTCCGGGGACTTCATCTGTCAGGCCAGCCATTTCGTGAGAAAAACGCGGAGAGGTTGAGGGGAGCGCGGTGCTTTAGCCCGCGATGTCAGTGCGTTCTTTTCTTTGCGCAGCGGAGGCTGAAGTGCCGCGCTCTCGAAAACCCGAGGGAAATGGGAGCGTTCCGTTGCGAAAACTTCGAGGACTTGTAGTCACGTCCGGGGGAGAGTTCCTGCCGCGATGGGTTGGCGATTGTGGGTGGGTTTCTTCAGCACCCAACTTTGACGAGCGGAAGTTTTCTGGGTTTTCGGAAAGGCTTTCCGTTTGGCCAGACCCTCGGAATTGGCTCGTGAGCGCGCCCGATTTTTCTTTAAGATGAAATCGTGAAAAAGATCTGTCTTTTTACCGCCATCACTGTCTTTAGCTATGCTGGGTGGGCGCTCGGCCAGAAGGTTGGAATGATGACGGCCTTTGGATTGAGTTTTGTCGGAAGCGTCCTCGGGGTTTTTGTCGGTTGGTGGATCAATGAAAATTATTTCGAATGATCCCAGGAGACGGTTCCAGATTCTGATCAGGAAGCGTCGGGGCGGAGGCTGACGTCGCCGGCGCGGAATGATTGCAGAGCGCCCGAAGGGGTGCGGAGAAGGAGGGAGCCGGCCCGATCAATTCCGGAAAGTGTGCCAGTGCTTTTCGTGCCGTCAGAATTGAAGACGTACACAGCTTTGCCGAGGAAGCAGGCGAGCTTCTCCCAATCGTCGGCCAAGCGATCTTCATCAATCCCGGTGATGCAGTCACTCGTAGCCCCAAGCACTTCCTCAACCACTGCGGAAATGATCGCATCGAGAGAAAATGTGTGCTCAGCCTCGATGGCCAAGCTCGTCGCGGTGGCCCGGAGGTCGGGAGGGAAATCTTCCGTCTCCATATTGATGTTCATGCCCACGCCGATGACCAAGGCGGTAATGCGTTCGGTCTCCAGTGTCGATTCGGAGAGAATCCCCGCGAGCTTACGTCCATTGATGTAAAGATCGTTAGGCCATTTGAGTTGGATCGGCAGGTCGGTCATTTCGCCGATGCGTTTGCAGATCCGGAGTCCGGTCCAAATAGTGAGGAGCCCGATGCGCCGCGGATGGATGTCGGGGCGAAACCCGAGGCTGCCATATAGGTTTCCGGGGAAGTCGCCGCTCCAAGAGTTTCCTCGCCGCCCTTTGCCCCCGGGCTGGCGCCGGGTAATGCAGGCCAGAGGCGCTTCGGATCCTGTCGCGAGGAGTCGCATGACCTCGTTGTTGGTGCTCGCCGAAGTCTCTGTAAGGATGAGTTCTTGGAGGGACGAGTCTGGAGGTAAATGGGAAAGGATCCCGGCTTCGGTTGCTTGCTCGGGAGTCTGGCTGAGTTGGTAACCCTTTTTGCGGATCGCTTCGATGACGAAGCCCAGCTTCTTCAAATTCTCGAGTCGCTTCCATACCGCGACCCGCGACATACCCAGCTGTTGGGCAAGATCTTGCCCGGAGCAGAAGCTTTCCGGGGAACTGCGAAGAGCCCGGAGGATCTGAACATCCGGGGAATCAATTCGCATCGTCATGACTTAGGATGCGAGGTCCAAGCCGAGGTCTACCCATCGGCTCTGGTGGACGGTGGCGCCAGTTGAAATGAAGTCTGCTCCAAGAGGGGCGAGCTGCGGGAGGCTTTCGGCGGTTACGTTCCCACTGATCTCGGTCAGACAGCGTCCTCCTACGATGGATACTGCCTTTTGGATATCGGTCGTTGAAAAGTTGTCGAAGAGGATCATGTCCGGTTCGGCGGAGAGAACGGTAGGGAGTTGCACCAAGGAGTCGATTTCGACTTCGATCGGAAGGTCGGGGCGGAGGTCGCGGGCCTTGGAAACGGCCTCGGCGAAGGCCGACTCGAAGGAACTCGCATTTGCGGCGAGATGGTTGTCCTTGAGCATGATGCGGTCATAGAGCCCAAGTCGGTGGTTCCATCCTCCGCCTGCGGAAACGGCATACTTGGTCAAGGCCCGATACCCGGGATGAGTCTTGCGGGTGTCGAGGAGGCGGGTTTTAGTAGCCTCCAAGAGTTTGGTCAAGCGGTGGGTTTCTGTGGCGATCCCTGAGAGCATTTGGACGAAATTGAGGAGCGTCCGTTCTGCGGTGAAGAGGGACGGTGCGCTTCCTGTTATCTCGGCCAGTGCGGTTTTTGCGGATACCGATTCACCATCCCGGACCAGAAATTCAATCTTCAGCTTAGAGTCGAATCGATCGAGGATGGCCGGTGCCATCCGGAGTCCGGCCACGGTCATAGGCTGCCGCGCTACAAGGGTCGCGGTTACCTTTTGGTCAGGGGACAGAAATAGTTCCGAGGTAGGATCTCCGGGCTTTTCGCAGGCATACCGAAATCCGGCGCCCGCTAAATCTTCCTTCGCTGCGCGGTCGATTAACTCCGCGACGTGCGCAGAGTCGAGATCCTCCCACTGCACCTGCCGGTAGAAATGTTCCCGAAAGCGATTCCGCCGCTCCAGGGCGGCATCGCTGAGAGAGGGGATCTTCTCGGAGGGCATGAATCCCGTGGTTCAGTTAGGACTCGATTCCGCGAATGCTCTTTTCCCAGGCCCAAGCACTGGAGATCATCTCTTCGAGGCCGAGCTCAGATTTCCATCCGAGAACTTCGTTGGCCCGGCGGGTATCGGCGTAGACGGCCTCGACATCGCCAGCTCGACGGGGCGAGATCGTTTTCGGAAGTTCCTTTCCGGATACCTTTTCGAAGGTATCGACGATCTCCTTGACCGAACTTCCCTTCCCCGTGCCCAAATTGAAAAATTCGTACTGTTCGGGAGCCGTTTTCTTTAGGATTCGCTCGGTGGCAATCACGTGCGCCTTGGCCAAGTCGACCACATGGATGTAGTCGCGTACGCAAGTGCCATCCGGTGTGTTGTAGTCGTCGCCAAAGATTTGGATCTTCTCACGAAGGCCAGCCCCGGTTTGGGTGATAAAGGGAACCAGGTTGTTGGGCACGCCCCGCGGAAGCTCGCCGATCTTTGCGGAAGGGTGAGCTCCGATCGGATTGAAATAGCGGAGTGCGATGGTTCGGTAGTCTGCTCCCGATGCAATGGCATCCTGCAGAATTTCTTCACATATCTGCTTGGTGTTGCCGTAGGGGGAAAGTGCCTTCTTGACGGGTTCCTCTTCGGTCACTGGAAGCGTGTCGGGTTGCCCATAAACGGTGCAGGAAGAAGAAAAAACAATTCCTTTGGCCTGAGTCGTCGGGAGCACCTCAAGCAGGTTGACCAGCGAGAGGATATTGTTCCGGTAGTAGTGGAGCGGGCGTGACACGGATTCCCCTACCGCTTTGGCGGCAGCGAAATGAATGATCGCGGCGATGTCCGGATGGGCTTGGAAGAAGAGTTCCAGCTTGGCCTCGTCGCAGATGTCAAACACGGCAAGATCAGGTCGGGTGCCGGTAATGGATTCAATGCCGTCGAGAACGGTTTCTTCCGAGTTGGAGAGATCGTCGATGATGACGACTTCGTAGCCGCGTTCGATCAATTCGACTGCTGTGTGCGATCCGATGTATCCGGCACCGCCGGTGACGAGGATTTTTTCTTTCATGGGCAACTTAGATTTCGTTGGCGAGAAGTTGGTCCAGTGTTTGTCTGCGGCGAATCAAGTTCAAGTCTCCATTCTCTGACCGTAGGACTTCCGAAGTCTCTGGAAAGCTGTTGTAGTTCTTGGTGCTCATGGCGCTGCAATAGGCACCCGCTCCGCCAATGACACACCAATCGCCAATTTGCGTCTTAGGGAGATTCCTGAAGGCCAGTTTTTCCCCATCGTCGGGTGCCGGAGTCACCAAGTCGCCCGATTCACAACAATGCCCCACGATCACATAGTCTTCCATGTCTTCGACGGTTCTGCCCCGGGGAATGATGGAAATGGGATGTTGCGCGGCATAGAGCGAAGGACGTAGGAGCTCCGTCATACCGCTGTCGAGCTTGAGGAACTGATGCCCCCCGGTTCCGGTATCGACCACGTCCTGAACGCGGCTGACCAGATAGCCAGCATTGGCCACGACGAACGTTCCGGGCTCAATCTCCAAACGGATCTTGCGACCGGTTTCTTCCGCAAACTCCGTAAGTGCCGCGGCAACGGGTTCGCCGATCTTGAGAAGGTCAGTGCTCACCTCGTCCGCCATCCGAGCCACCTTGTAGCCTCCACCAAGGTTGAGGCTCTCGACCGTTTCGAACTCACGGACCAGAGCCAGGCTCAGGTTGGCGGTCCGTTGCCAGACCGCCGGATCGCTTCCGGATCCGATATGAGTGTGGATCCGTTCGATCTTCAGTGAAAATTCAGCGGCAATTGCCCGGACTTCCTCCTTTTTTTCGTGCCAGATGCCGAAGCTTGAAGATGGACCTCCGACGTTGGTCTTCGCGGTCCCCCCCGAGCCGAGGCCGGGATTGAAGCGGATGCCAATGGAAGTGTTGGGAAACTTCTCTCCGTAGCGTCGCAATTGGGAGAGGGAGCAGGCATTCATCTTTACCCCCTTCTTGATCCATTGATCAAAGTCCGAGGGCAGTTCCTGTGTGCTCAAGGAAATGGCGGTAGGATCCACTCCTGCCCGGAGAGCCCGGTCAATTTCAAATCCAGAACTAGCGTCGATCCCAATCCCTTCGCCCGTGACCAAAGCCAAAATTGCCCGAGTCGGGCAGGCCTTCATCGCATACCGGGGAAATAGTCCAAAGGGAGCGGGGAATTTCTTCATGATGTCTGTCTGACGGCGAATCGTCGCCTCGTCATAGACATAGCAAGGAGTGCCCGAAAGGGCCTCCAACTCGCTCAGGAGCTGCGCATTAAAGAATTCTGGAATCTCCATACCACTATCGAGCCTGAGAGGCGCAGGGAAGGCAAGTCCACTTCAACTCTCCGCCAGAGGTTTCCTTCAATCTACTGAGCAGATGAAAATGCACTGATATCTTGGAAGGTGGTTTTTCGCAACTTCCGGATTTAACGGTTGCAGGTGGAATCTTCGCTGAGTCTGGGTTTACAAGATGAATGGGGTTTTGTGGTTTTAATTTGTTGATTATAAGTGCCTTGCAAATATTTCACGGAATATAATTAACCAGGTTTAAAATGGTTGACCCTATCGAGAAATGGGCTCGGGGAGCTATACTGATTCGGGCCAGTGGTGTTTGGGATAGCGGCCTCGGAGGTCTTTTCGGATCTGGGGATAGCTAGTCGACCAGAAAGCTTCTAGGTCTTGGGTCACTTGGACGGGGCGTTGGTTGGGGGCGAGGAGTTCTACGGTGAGGCGGCAGCGGTTGTTGGCGATGTGGGGGTGTTTCTTGAGAGCCATGGCTTCCTGGATGCGAAGGGAGATCCTTGGGCTCTCGGGGGTTCCGTAATCAATGTTGAGGGGCTTCCTGCGCTCGGGAATCGGGTAGTGCTCGGGGAGTATCTGGTTCATCATCGCCCGGTGCTCGGGGCTGAGCCATTCGCGCAGGGTGGGTAGGATCTCCGCGTTGCGGAATTCTTTCGCAGTTTGAGTTTCGTGCGCGATCATTTCGAGGACCGTACGTTTAGCTTCTTCGTCGAATTCGGGGATTTCGAATTCGGGAAAGTGAAGCCGGAGACAGTCCATGCGTTGGATCCAACGATCGACGGCAGGGGTCCATTTGCGTAGGGGGATGTTCCCATTGATGGCTTCCTCGGCAAAATAGCTGGCGCGGTCAGAATCGTTGGCGTCGCCGAGGGTATTTCGCTCAAGTTCTATGGCATCGAGCTGAAGGATTTCCTGTCGAAGGAGACGTCCCGTAGGGTCTTCGAAAACGCCAGTATTGCGGCTCAGCGAATCGCCGAGGCTTTCCTGGATCCAACTGGGCTCCAAGTTCGTTGGAGAGCAGAGAATGGCGGTGCGAGTTCCTTGAACCAGCATCTCCTTTTTGTCGAGAGCGAGGATCCATTCGTCTCCAGTGACGCGGGTGCGGCGATCGAGACGGGCGGTGCTGCCGTCGCGGCAGAGGTAGGTGGTGGTTCCACGGTCGAGCCTGCGGGCCACTCGGTCAGGGAATCCGGCGAGGCAGCATTGTCGCAGGCGAATCATTTCCTCGACCGAATCGGCAGATCCCGGGGGGAGTCCGCGACTCAGCCGTTTGGCTTGCTGGAGTACTTGCCGGGCCGCTCCCAGCCGCGCCCCTTCGCCTGGCGAAGGAGATTGTCCGTGTTCAATTGCGTCGAGAAGCCGGAGATCCGCTTCAAAGTCGGCTTGGTCGCGTCTTTCCGCATATCGGGATTCGGCGGGGGTGTCTGGGATGATGAGCCTCTCTTCCTCAATGAGGGCTGCGAGTCGGGCTGCTGCTGGGCCGACGCCCCGTTTTGTTCCCTCAATGATAAGGGCGGCCAGTCGCGGATGAAGGGGAAGTTGCCCGAGGGTGGAGCCGTGCTGGGTGAGCGTTCGTTCGGTGACGGCCCCGAGTTGGCGAAGGAGGGTCCAACCCTGCTCAAGATTCTCTGGGGGAGGAGGGTCGATCCAAGGGAAATCCTCTGGGGCTATCTGCTTGCCAGCCAAATTTTGCAGGAGCCAATCGGAGAGGTCGAGCCGTTGGCATTCAGGAAGATCCTGAAGAGAGAGGCTGCGTTCCTCCCGTTCGCTCCAGAGGCGAACGCAGATCCCGGGATCAATTCGCCCGGCTCGCCCGGAGCGTTGGCGGGCCGAGAAGAGAGAAACCCGGACGGTGCGGAGGGCGTTGATCCCTCGTGACGGGTCGTAATCCATCCTCCGGGCGAGGCCACTGTCGACAACCGCCCGTATGCCTTCGACGGTGAGACTGCTCTCGGCCAGGTTGGTGGCGATAACGACCCGCGGGCGGCCGCTGGAGCGGATCGCTCGGTCCTGTTCCTCGGGGCTTTGCTCGCCGGAGAGGGCGAGGATGTCCCAGCCTTTCATCTGAGGGTGTTCGCGGAGGTTGCGAACGGCCTGGCGGATTTCCCGGTATCCTGGGAGGAAAACGAGGTAGTCGGGTGAGGATCCGCTCTGCGCTAAACCGAGAACGGCTTGGACGGCGCGATCGGTCGCGGTACGGGCATCAAATTGAGTTGGTCGGCTGGTGTGCCGGATCTCGACGTCGTGGAGCGGAGACTCAACTTCGACGGTCCGGGAGTCGGGCCAGAGTTTGCGGATCGGTTCTGGATCGAGGGTGGCGGAGAGGATGCCAATCCGCAGATGGGGATGGTGGTTCCGTTGAGCGAGAAGGTAGCCAAATATCCAATCCGTCTCCAGCTGACGCTCATGAAATTCATCGAGGAGAATCGCGTGATATTGATCGAGCGAGGAGGGTTCGGACAGAATTTGCCGGAGAAATACCCCCCGCGAGACGAATTCAATGCGGGTCTCCCGAGAGATTTTCTTGTCGAAACGGACTCGGTATCCAACCAGGCCTCCGGGAGTGCCACCTGTCTCTGATGCGACTCTCTGGGCGAGGGATCGAGCGGCGATGCGGCGAGGCTCGATGCAGATGACTTTCCGGTCACCCTCGGCCAGAAATCGAGGAACTCGAGTGGATTTTCCGGTGCCGGGAGGTGCGAGAAGAATGGACAACCCTGGTTCTCGAAATGAATCCAGGATTTCTTCGCGGTGTTGATCGATCGGCAGTTCCATCTGGAACCGAATCCCGTCGGATCGAGCGGAAAAGGTCAATCTTGCTTAACGGGCGCGACTTGAGTGGTAAATAATTCGATCAGCTCCGGGTCGAACTGGCTTCCGGCGCAGGTCTGGAGTTCCTGAATGGCCTCTTTCTCCGATTTGGCCTCGCGATAATGCCGACCTGAAGTGATGCATTCGTAAACGTCGGCGATGGAGACGATCCGCGAGAAGAGGGAGATTTGGGTGCCCTTTTTTCCGTTGGGATAACCGCCTCCGTCCCAACGCTCGTGGTGGCAAAGGGCGACGTCGGCGCAGGTGCGGTAGAGTTCGCTGTCGATTCCCTGCAGCATCTGATGACCCAGGATCGTGTGGCTTTGAATCTCGGAGAACTCCGTTTCGGTCAAATTCCCCTCTTTCTTGAGAATGAGGGGATTGATTCCGATTTTTCCGATATCATGAACCGAAGCGGCGTACCAAAGATTCTCTTGTTCCTTGGGTTTGAGTCCGAGGGCCTTCGCGATTCTTAGGGAGATGACCGCCGAAGCGCGGAGGTGCCTGCCTAGATAAGCGTCTTGAAAGCAAACGGAAAACCGGATCCTCGCGAGAGTTTTGCGTTCCAAATCGCGGAGCGGATCAGGGGACGCTGCGGCGAAAGCAGCTTCCTCAGGATCTTCGATTTCCTCCGCGAAGCCAATCATCACGGTGAAGTCGGAGCGCTCTCCCGGCTCTCTCCTTTCTTCGAGCGTTTTTGCTCGTATAGACGCGAGTCTGCGTCGCTGAGGGCTTCGTCCAAGGAGGTTTTCTCGTCGGAGCTGACCTTGCGATATCCGTAGCTGGATTTGATGGCAAAGGGCAGTTTACCTTCCGCGTTGAAGCGCTCCAGGGCGTTTTCAAAGGAGGTAATGACATCATCGGGCTTCCGACCGTCGAGATTTCCAATAAAGGCGACGAATTCGTCTCCTCCGACCCGCGCTACGGAGTCATCCCGGTGGAAGGTCGTCTTGAGGATATCGGAAAAGGCACGCAACGCATCATCACCATGGTCATGGCCAAAGGTGTCGTTGACTTGCTTGAACTCGTCGAGGTCGAAGTAAAAAAACAGGGCGCTTCCGTCTGGAGAGGACATGGCTTCCTGGTATTGGCGCTCTACGACGGCAAAAAATCCCCGGCGATTGTAGAGCCCGGAAAGCTCATCGATGACGGATAGCCGGCGCAGGGTCGACCACATGCGGTGTCGCTCCCGGGCATATCGGAGGGCGCGGAGCAGGATGCGGTCGTTATATTCGCCTTTGACGAGGTAGTCTTGGGCTCCGAGTTGGACGGCTCGCACACCGATTTCCTCGCTTTCGTTCCCCGTCAATACGATAACCGGGTGGTATTCTGCGAGCTCGACGCAGTGATTGAGGGTCTCCTCGGTAGTACTGTCGGGGAGGTTTAGGTCGAGGAGGATTACGTCGAATCCGTGCTGCTCAAGTTCACTCTTGGCGGAAGCCATTGTGGTTACGTGAGTTGTACGGGCTTCCAGACCGCGACCTTTGCTAAGGATCAGTCTCACCAATTTGGCCGCAAGAGGGTCGTCTTCGACTAAGAGAATGTGAAGGAGGTTCTCCACGATAAGTGCTACTGTAGGTGGAGTTTACAGGATGACAACGCGTAAATTCCCGGGTGTTTTTGGTTCGGTTCCTTGACATCGTGAGCTGGGAGGACTTCTTCACAGGGTAGATCATGTACAACGACGAAAAATTCCCTCCATTTTCTCTGCAGCGCTTGATGACTACTTGTTTTGGCGAAGGCCAAGGCGAGAAGCTCTGCATTTTGATTGATTTGCCGGATCCTAAAGAGATTGAGGATTTTCGATTTCTCTCGGACGAGTCCCTTTCCATCCAAAATTATGGCTATGAAGTCTTTTATAAGGGCTTTAAGAATGGAGACCTTGAGGCGCTAAACTATACCGGCGGTGATATTTTTGCATACAAGGAGACGGGCGGGAGTAACCTCGATATGGAGGATGATTGCTACGATCCGGACGGGAAGCATTTGAGCCTCGAGAAGGATATTTATCCGAATTACCAAATTATTCTGACTGTATCGACTTTCTCGGCCACAGCCCCATTGACGGCGCAGGCCAAGGCGTTTGGTTTCCGTGGTGCGACTTTACACGGGTTGAACCAAATCATCGTCGAGTCGGGACTCGCGGTAGATTATAATCGAATCAGTGATGATGCCGAAAAGCTGCGTCTTGGTCTGACCAAAGCCGACCGCTTCGAAATTGATTTTGAGGTGGAAAATCAGGTGACCACCCTGACTTTGAATACCGATCAGCAGGAAGCGCAGAAAAGTCACGGTCTTTGCCCCCGTGGCAAGCCGGACGTCGCCAATCTTCCGGCTGGGGAGGTCTATTTCGTTCCGACATCCGCCAGCGGCCAGTTTCCCTTTAAGTATGAGGAGGAAACCTTGGGTCTTTTGACTGTCGAAGACGGCAAGATCATTAAGTCCCGCCTGATTTACGGAGACTATTCCCTTGTTGAGGAGCATAATGCCAAGTTGGCCGACGATCCCATGACGGGAGCTCTTGGAGAACTGGGTTTCGGCACACAAAAGCTTCCTTTCTCCGGTCGTGACATCCAGGACGAGAAGATTCTTGGCACTTGTCACATCGCCACCGGTCGCGACGACCACCTCGGCGGTCATTTAACGCCAGACCTGTTCAAGCACCGCGAGAATGCCTCTCACGACGACGTGCTTTATGCGCCGCACAAGACTCCTGAGATCAAGGTGAAGCAGGTGCGCATGTATCGTGATGGGGAGGAGACGGTCATCCTTGAGAACTATCGTCCCGCTGCCTACTTGCTGAACCTGCTCAAGGGTGAAGCGGTCCTGAGCTGAGACCCGGAGCCTTCGATGAGTTCTTCAAAAGCGGTCGACTATGAGTCGGACCGTCTGACTTCCGAGTACCTTCACTTCCATTACGGAAAGGCCGAGGAGGTATTTCCATGGGGTTCCGGTCTGCGTGCGGTGACCTCCTATGCCGAGCGATTGATTGCCGAGCGTTTTCCCTGCGTGCCGGTGGATCGCGGATTGGAGGTCGGTTGTGCGGTGGGTCGTTCCTCCTTTGAGATGGCTCGGCACTGTGAAGAAGTCGTGGGGATCGACTACTCGGAAAAGTTCATTACCACGGCAAAGTCTCTGCAAGCCGGAGATTCGATCCAGTATTCGGTGCGGATGCAGGGAGTCCGCACTCAGGATTTTACCGCCCGTGCTCCGGAGGATGTCGATCTTTCAAGGGTCCGATTTGAGGTCGGGGATGCGCACGCGCTCCCCGAGGAATTGGACGCCTTTGATTGGGTGCTGGGAGCCAATCTTCTTTGCCGCCTTCATCATCCGCGGCAATTTCTGCAACAACTACCGAGACTCGTGACGCCCGGCGGTTACTTGGTTCTCAATTCACCCTTTACTTGGATGGAGGAACATACCGAACCCGCAGAGTGGATCGGAGGGCAGGTGGATGGTCCTGATTCAGCGGAGGAGCTGAAGGCGATTCTGGATCCGCATTTCGAGCTCGTTGATGAGTGCTCGATGCCGTTTCTTATCCGGGAGACCGAACGAAAGTATCAACTCACTGTAGCCCATTCGGGCAAGTGGCGTCGACGGTAGTAAAGCCCCTTCAAGGCTTGGCCTGATCAATACATTTGTGGGCTGTGATGATCGACGAACTCGCATTCGCCGACAGCGAATGATTTCTGACTCGTCGTCAATCTGGCAATACAGGTCGTTTTCAACTCTTTGTCTTCCCCCGAGAGAAGATGGAGAAGCGAGCTGATCCCGGGATTGTGGCCAACGAGGGCAATGCGCTGGGCCTGGTCATCGAATTGTTGTAAGACTGCGAGCAGGGTCTCTGGAGTCGCCTCGTAGATTGCATCCTGTAGGAGGTAGCGCTCCCACGGCAGATTCCATTCTTCCCGAAAAAACTGCGAGGTTTGGTAGGCGCGGATGGCGGGGCTGGAGATGAGAAGATCTGGGGCATCCCAGCGGGGACCGAATCGCTTGGCCATTTTGGGGGCGTCGCGGAGACCTCTGTCGTCCAATGGACGATCAAAGTCATTGAGATGAGGGTGTTCCCACCCGGATTTTGCGTGGCGAATCAGTATAAGCTCTCTCACAGTTCGATGATTCAATCAGGGTTTTGAATGGAGTTCAAAAGGATACCTGATCAAGAGGTGCGTTCGAATCTCCCTTCTTCAACTCTGAACACTTCCCAGTCTCCCGGATGTCGGTCAGGATCAAACTCGGTGCCCGTCGAAAATACCTGGCAGTCCGAAGGCAGGGTTTCCCAAAAGGCTTTGCGCCGCCGGGCGTCCAACTCGCCGAGAATGTCGTCGGCCAAAAGAACGGGAGTTTCTGAGAGGTGGGAAGCCAGATCGCGAAAAAGGGCCAGTTTCAGGGCAATTGCCAGATTGCGTTGTTGCCCATCCGAGGCGTAGTCGCGAGCGGTCCCGGTCTCCGTGGAAAAAATCCAATCATCTCGATGTGGACCTGTTTGTGTTGAGCCGAGGAGTCGATCTCGCTCAAGACCCTCGTTCCAGATGTTTCGTAGCTCCTTTGCGGAACCTTTCTGGAAAGAGCTCCTCAGGCGGAGTCCAGGGTCATCCTTCCCTCCGGATATTTTCTGGAATATGGAGGTGAACAGGGGCGATAGGGATTCGGTTCCCCGTTGGCGGTGGTGGCTGAGTGAGGCTGCCGCTTCGGAGAGAGGATAATCGTGGGCACGAATCTGTTGGTCGGAGGCACCTTTCTTCAGGAGTCGATTGCGCGAAGCGAGTCCGCGGGTGAACTCCCTCAATGCCTCGTAGTAGCTCTTTTGAGAGGAAGCGAAATGGAGGTCCATCATTCGCCTGCGAATGCTGGGGGAGCCACGGATGATCTGAACATCGTCCGTGGCGAGGACAATAGCAGGGAAGCGCGAGAGAAAGTCGCCAAGAGTCGGGCATCTCTCTCCATTGAGTTCCACTTCGCGTCCTCCGGCTCTTTTCAGTTGGAGGAGGACGGTTTCCTGATCAGGGGCGCCGGACTCCAGTTCGAAATAGATACGAGCCATCGATTGCTCGCGACGGATTAAATGGCGGAGGTCGGAGGTGCGGAAGGAGCGCACGGCGTGGAGAAGCCCGAGTGCTTCCAAGAGGTTCGATTTTCCCTGTCCGTTTAAACCGACAAAAAAGATCCGATCTCCCTCGAATCGCAATCGGGCGCTTTCGATATTGCGAAAGTTCTCCAGATTGCAGGAAAGAATCTTCATTCGCCCGGTACGCGCAGCTCTTGGCCGACACGGAGGTCGTTGGGGCTCCGGAGGAGGTTGCGGTTGGCTTGGAAAATTTCTTCCCAGCGGGCGCTGCTACCAAAGACTTTGCGGGCGATCGAGGAAAGGGTGTCCCCGGGCTGGACCACATAGACGGCGGGCTGTTCTGCTGCGCCGCCTGAACGATTGGATGAGGATGAGCCGGGGTTTGCGGTGGCGGAAAGGGTTCCCAAGCGCCGCCGGAGTTCCTGATTCTCACGTTCCAATCGGCTGATCCGGTTTTTGAGGCGATCGCTTTCTTCGCGCTGTCGCTCTACGACCTCCAGCAAATCCGTTTGCTCGACTCCGCTTTGGAACGGTCGACCGGGTAGGGTGCGGGCAAATTCCTTTTTCGCCGTATCGATGAGGCTCTCGACTTCGGGTGCTTGCTTCGCGTCGGGGCGAAGCTCCAGGAACTTCATGAAATGATAGATCGCCAGAATCGGCTGGTTCATATCATTCAGGTAAATCAAGCCCGCTTCAAGGTGTGACTCCGGGGAGTCGGTGCGGTTGTCGATGACCCGCAGAAAGGCGAGGAGCGCTTGCTCATCTTCGCCTTGGCGGAGGAACTTCTTCCCGCGGACGTATTCGGGTTCGTCAGTCTCTTCAAAGACTGCTCGGCCGCCAGGGCTGCAGGAAATCAACAAAAAAGCTGCGAGCGCACTGAAAAACAGTGCGCTCAGCAGCTTTGAAAAAGTTGAAGGCGCGAAACGGGATTCTTGCCGACCAGTCAACCCATTGCGCAAGATATGCGGAATCAAGGGGCCCACTGGGATCCCGTTTCTGAAAATTAACGCTTCGAGAACTGGAACTTCTTGCGGGCGCCGGGCTGACCGGTCTTCTTCCGCTCCTTCTCGCGAGGGTCGCGACGAAGGTGACCTTCCTTCTTAAGAGGGGCGCGGAGTTCTGCGTCATACTTCTGCAGAGCCCGAGCGATTCCGAGAGAAACAGCTCCAGCCTGACCGGTGATTCCACCACCATTGACTCGTGCGATCACGTCGAAGGAGTCTTGCTTTTCAGCGGTGATGAGTGGAGCCGCTACGGCACGTTGTGCCTGCTCGGTTGGGAAAAATTCAGCGCAGGTCTTGCCGTTGACGGTGATTTCACCGCTGCCGGGCTTGATGCGGACGCGTGCGGAAGCGCGCTTGCGACGGCCTGTGGCCGAGAAAATAGTCGTTGTCTCACTCATAGGTCGGAGAAATTATCTTAGAAAGGAAAAGAAGTCGGCTCTTGGGCACCGTGGGGATGTTCTTCACCCGCGTAGACCTTAAGCTTCTTGATCATCTCACGAGCCAGCTTGTTCTTGGGGAGCATTCCCTTCACAGCATTCTCGATGATGAACTCGGGGCGCTTGGCGCGGAAGTCGGCCACGTTGCGGTAGTGCTCGTTCCCCATGTAGCCGGTGTAGAACATGTATTGTTTCTGTTCTTCCTTCTTACCGGTGAGCTTCACCTTGTCCGCATTGATGACGACGACGTAATCTCCCGTATCAATGTGCGGGGTGTAGGAAGGCTTGTGGCGGCCGCGAAGAACGTTGGCGATACGGACAGCGAGGCGACCGAGAGTTTCTTCGGAGGCGTCGACCAGGTACCAGCTACGTTCGATTTCGGCAGGTTTGGCTAAAGTGGTTTTCATTGTGGAAAAACGGAGGAAGAAAACGGCCGCAGGCCGGAATGTCAATGGATTTTCGCAAAAGTCGTGCTTTTGCCAGATTTCGTGACCGGGTCGCGGGGCGACTCGATCAGTGTTTGAGGAAAAGAAAGGCCGCGCCTTCCGGCGCGGCCTTCCCGTAAAAAAGTCTAGATCGACTTAGAATCCCAATCCCCAGGAGACGAAGAAGAGAGGATCGTCAGTAGCGAGATCCGATTCGTCAGCCTGTGAGTAGGAGAAGGTGAAGTCACCCAGGTCGGTGCTCTTCGTGAGGTCGATTTGACCGTGGAAGTAGTCACTGTCGCTAGCCGCGTCGAAGAAGTAGTAACCCAAGGTCAGGGAAACAGACACGGTTTCGGTGATGTCGTATCCGCCAGAAACGTAGAAGTAGAGGTCGTTTTCGGCGAAGGCACCGTCGTCGATTTCACTGTAGAAAGTGTAAGCAACACCAGCACCGAACATGTCGTAGGAGAGGCCTAGGTAGAGTTCAGCGAAGTTCGCGTCTTCCCCGTCCTTTTCAGGGTAGAGGTAGCCGACAACACCGACATCGTAACCGACTTCTTCGTATTCACCAGCGTATCCGCCGTATACGTCGAGTTCAGTTCCGCCAGCGAAGTTCACGTTGGAAGTCCAGGTTCCGACATAAACGCCGCTTTCGTGAGCGTAGTCCAGTCCACCTTGGACGGCTGCGCCATCACCGGTCTGAGTTACACCACGGAAAAGATAGTTACTGGTTACTCCGATGTTGCCTTCGATTGGGAAGGATTCTTCTTCTTCCTGAGCGATCGCGGTCGAGAACGATGCGGTCGCGAAGACAACTGCGGCGGGCAGGATCTTGCTGAGTTTGTTCATATCAGTTGGTTTGTATTAGTTGTTTTGTTTCGAAATCCGGAACGGTTGCCCGGTTCGAGTCGGGATTAGTGCACTTTTGATGCCAAATGTCGAGTGAGAATGTAACAATGGTGTTATTGCCCACAAATTTTCACATTAACGCCTTCCGAAAAGAGCCGTTGCGGTCTTTTTCCATTCGTGTTTTTCCGCGTGCAGCCTGCCGTTGGCGCCGAGTTGGCGGCGAAGCTCGGGGTCGCGAATCAGTCGCTGAAAACAGGAGGAAATTTCTTCAATGCCACCTTCTTCGGCTAGAAGTCCCGTTTTCCCATCGAGGACTGCTTCCGGGATGCCTCCGGATCGAGTGGCTACGACGGGGAGCCCCATCGCGGAAGCGTCCAAATAGACGAGTCCAAAGCCTTCGACGCTCATCCGGGTCTGGCGGCTGGTCAGGGCAAAGATGTCGGCGGAGCGGTATTCCTCTTCCAGGGCTTTTTCATCGAGGGGGCCGGGAAGCTCGATGGGAAAGGGGCAGGTGGCTGCGTGTTGGAGGATTGATTCCCGGTAGCGCGAGCGGACGCTGGGGCCCACGATGCGGTACCGGATGAGTTTTTGGTCAGCCATGGGAAGCCGGCTCAGGGCTTGCAGGGTGTCGAGCTGTCCCTTGCGCGGGTGGATGCGGCCGACGGTGAGAATTGTAATTGCAGGGGATGAGGCCGATTTCTCCTGAGTGGCTGTCGCGGGTGCACTGAATTTCCACGAGGGTGCGCCGGGAGCGACAATGATGGGGGCGGTCACGCCGGGAAGCCGTTTATTGAGAAGTTGTCGGTTATAATCGGAGAGAACGTGGATGGCCCGGCATTGATTGAGGAGGCGGCGAAGAAGCCAGCGGCGGTGGGGCAGGCAGGTGAAGCGAAGGATTTCCGTTCCGTGGAGAATGAGGCTCGGAGGGCGGGAAAAGGAGATTCCGAAAAAAGGTGCATAGAGGGCGGCCCGGACTGCACCCGGTTCTGCGAGTACCCATTCCTCATCGGCTTGTGGGGGCCTCTTTTTGAGGAATCTCAGGAGTGCGATCCGGTCGCCCCAGTCCTGCTTGCCGCGGGTTTCGGTTCTTTCGATGGTAAAGGGGGCGGATTCGTCTTCTTCGGTTGGGTGACCCGGGGCGATGGCCGTCACGGTCCAGCCGAGCCGGGACGTGGCTTCGGCCAGTTCAGAAACTACCGTCGCCGCTCCGCCGATCTTTGGGCGAAATTCCTGAGTGACGAAGGTGATTCGTTGCGGTGCTGATGGATGGTCGGACAAGATGAGTACTTCCGGGGATCGTAAGCTTATAGGACGATCTCTCATTCGCTGAAGGCAAGGCGAAAGGAGGCGCATGGTTCACCCGGCGCAAATTGGTTTTCAGGTGTTGGCTTTTTGAATGGCCAAAGAGGCCGGAGCGAGGAAGCTGTTTGGTATGAGTCGGAGTTTAGGAATAGATCGTTGGATTTTGGGTTTAGTCGCAATTCTGGGGTTTTGCGGAGTCGTCGGGGGTGCGATTGGTGCTCATCCGCCCGAAGGCTTTTTGGCAGAGGCTAAGGAGCAGGCGGCGTGGACTTCGGCTTCCCTCTTTCTGCTGTTTCACGTTTTGGCGATTCTTGCATTGGCGGACTTGCGGTCGAGGAGTCTCGCTCCGTTTCGGCTGAGTGTGATCTTTTTTCTCGTCGGAATTTTTTTGTTTTCCGGGAGTATTTTTGCGCTATCGGCCGGGGCTCCCGGACTTCTCGGTCCGGTGACCCCGCTGGGAGGTCTCGCTCTGATGATCGGATGGTTGTCGCTGGCTTTTCGCCTGCTGGGAAAGACGTCGGCCTACTAAAGGCTTTGTTTGGGGACGAGGAAATGCGCTTCTTGGGCCAGCCACTGCTCCAGGGATGAGGTGATACCTTTGAAGATGGCCACTTCTGTGGGTTGTTCTTCAAGCGGGCTTTTGAGGATGGTCTCCAGATCCTTGCGGACGCTGTCGCTCAATTGAGAGGCCCAGTCTTCGCGGACGGGCAGGCCTTCAGTTTTGGCAAAGAGGTAGAGGGTTTTGAGGTAGGCCGCTCGAGGGGAGGGGCCGGTCTCGAGGGAATCAAAGAAACGCTCCGAAATCTGGAAGAGAACTTCGTAGTCGGCCAGATGCTGCGAATTCTTGCGGAGGATCTCTGCGAAGCGGGAGGCGATTTGAAGGATTTCGTAGGATCGCGCCAGTCCGCTGCGTCTTCGGGTGGGGTAATAGTCGGAGAGGAATATTAATTCGCCCTGCTTGGCGCGGGATATGCGCGCCTGACCGGTGTCGAAAAGATCGGGGCGATTTCCTCTCTTTGTTTTCCGAACGAGAGGATGATAGAGACCTTGGCTATGAGAGAGAAAAGCCAGGGACCAGAATTTCTCCCCTTTCTCTGCATAGTTTAAGACCAATCCGTGATCTTCTTCCGGGAGCATGGTTCAATCTTCGGATGACTGCGGGGGTAAGGCTGTCTTCCCGATGATGACGATCGCCGGGGAGGAGAGATTTGCCTTCTCGACGTCCTCGGCAACCGAGTGGAGTGCTGAGTAGAGGATTTTCTCTTCCGGGGTCGTCGCCCATTGAATCACCGCGCAGGGGGTCTCCGGGCTTAGTCCGCCCTCGATGAGGGAGTCGCGGATTTTTCCGAGCCGCCCCATGGCCATATAAAGGCAGAGAGTGGTCTGGAGCTTTGCGTAGTCGGCCCAGTTGACTCCGGTGTCTTCTTTGCTGGGGTCTTGGTGGCCGGTCAGAAAGACGACGGAGGAGTTGAAGGATCGATGAGTTAGAGGGATTTCCGCTCGTGCGGCGGCAGCGATGCTGGCCGTAATGGCGGGAACCACTTCATAGGGGATGCTTTCCGACCTCAGTCGGGTGACCTCTTCGCCGCCGCGGCCGAAAACAAAGGGGTCTCCCCCTTTGAGGCGGACGGTCGTTTTGCCCGATAGGCTGAGGCGAACCAGAACGTCCTGGATCTCTTCCTGCCTGAGGGAGTGGAATCCGGCACGTTTTCCGACACAGATTTTCTCGGCGTGAGCCGGAGCCCAATCGAGAATCTCTTTGGCGACCAGGTAGTCAAAGACGAGTGCGTCGCAGGAGCGAATGAGCTTTTCCGCCTTTCGGGTCAGCAGATCGGGATCTCCGGGGCCAGCACCTACTAGGTAGACCGTTGATCGTTGCGAAGTTGGGTCCGGGTTGCCGGAGTCTCTCATCGTGGTGGGTGCGTTTTTTCCGATTCCGTCCGAAGTTCAGAAACCCTCAAAAAAAAGGGTTTCAAAAAGGGGAATGGTGGTGGGGACAGGATTCGAACCTGTGAAGGGATAGACCCGGCTGATTTACAGTCAGCATCCGTTGGCCGCTTGGATACCCCACCGGAAAATTGTCCACAGTGGAGAGGTGCCCCCTCCTTGCCAAGTTTTTTTTGGATGATTTTTCACTTCTTTCTCGATCGCTGCTTCGACGGGGGAATCGGGAAACCGAATTTCGATTTGTCGGTGAAGTTTTTCGGGGTAATGGTTGGCCTTTCGATGGAGAGTTCAGAGATAGATTGGATCCAGTTGGGACTTCAGCTGCTGGGAGGACTGGCGTTGTTTCTCCTCGGTATGGAGGAGTTGACTGCTTCGCTGCGAGCCGTAGCCGGTGGGCACCTCAAAAAGTTTTTAGCGAAAGCCACGAAGAATCGTTTCCTGGCCTTGGTGTCTGGGACGGTCGTGACTGCAGCAGCTCAGAGCTCTTCCATCACGACGGTTCTTCTTGTCGGGTTCTGTTCGGTAGGCCTGCTCTCGCTTTCGAATTCGGTGGGTATCATCCTCGGAGCCAATCTGGGATCGACCGTCACGGCCCAGATTATCGCCTTCAATGTGACCCAATGGGGCCTATTGCTGGTCGCGATCGGTTTCGCAATGAGGCTGATCAAGCAGCGTGAAAAGGTTCGCTACGTGGGGGGACTTCTTCTCGGGCTTGGGTTGATCTTCTTTGGCATGGAATTGATGTCAGAGGCCACTCGTCCCTTGCGGGATTATCAGCCGTTTGTCGACCTCATGGCCGAGATGACCAATCCGGCGTTCGGGATTCTTTGCGGGTTGCTGTTTACCGCGCTGGTCCAGAGTTCAGCTGCCGCCACCGGGTTGACGATTGTTCTGGCGACTGAGGGGTTCTTGAGCCTTCCTGGTGCGATTGCCGTCGTTCTCGGCTCGAATGTGGGAACTTGTGTGACGGCTTTGATGGCGGCGGTCGGACAGCCTCGAATCGCCCTGCGGGTGGCGATGATTCATGTTTTGTTCAATGTGGGAGGGGTCCTGATATGGTTGCCGTTTTTACCCTATCTCGCGGATATTGCTCTCTGGATGACGAACCTATTTTCGCCGGGAAGCGGCGATGACGTGGGAAGGGCCGTCGCCAACGCGCATACTGTTTTTAACTTTATCAATGCGTTTCTCTTTCTCGGTTTTACCGGGCTGCTTGTGTCTCTGGTCGAAAAGATGATTCCGGAGAGGGATAAAGATCGGCGCATCAACCGGTTTCTGGATGACTATTACCTGTCGGAGCCAGAGACGGCGCTTGGGCAGGTGCGCGCGGAGGTCGTGGATTTTCTCCAGACCGTTTCCGGGTTGCATCGGGATTTGAGCCAGGCCATAGGCGAGAAGAACGAGAAACGCATTCGCGAATTTGACGGGGCGGATGATGAGATCGACCGTCGTCAGGAAGATCTTTTGCGTTTCCTTGGACGTTTGGCCGAGAAGCGGCTGACAGGTCTCCAGCAGGCGCAATCGAATTCTTTTGTCGGGATTGTGAATCAGATCGAAAATTTGGGGGATCTTCTCGACCATGTTTTTCAGGGGCTGGGAATCGACTTGCTTGAACTGGAAAGTGGCATGAGTGACGAGACGAGTCGGTTGCTCCTTCAATTGACCGATGGGGTTCAGGAAGTTTTTGCCCGAGGGATCGAGGCCGTGAGGCATCCGACTAGCGAGACGAAGAAAGAGGTAGTTGATCAGGAGAGGGGCGTTCGGCAACTTGTCCGTGAAGCAAAGGATTCTCTCTCCACTCGGCTAGCGAATCGAGATGATGAGCGGTTGAGGATCTTCCGGATCGAGGTCGATATGATCGAGTGTCAGTCCCGTGTCGCGCATATCCTAGCGGAGATCGCCCGGGAGATTCGGCTCGAAAAGGGAGCTTAATTCTCGCCTTCGAACTGTTCCCAAGCCCGTTTCCAATGACGGGCCGCCGAATCCCAGTCATCTGCGCGGGTAGCTTCCTCTGAGTCGGAAAAGGCTCGGGCCGCTGCCAAAAACTGGAGGGCAAAGGATTCGTTGGTGAAGTGGTGGGTAACTTTGAGGAAGGAAGAGGAATCCTGCTGAGCGAGAGCCACTTCCCCCTTGGTCCGGAGAGTCTTGTTTTTGAGCTTTTGGGCGCTGGGAATGCGGAATTGTCCAATGGCGACCTCCGACCTGTCGCGCTGGAGGTTTGGAGGTAGGCAATTTTGGATATCCGAGAGTTCAAAGGGTTTTCCGAGAAAGCGGTCCGCGCCAGAGCGGAACGAATTCTCTTCGGAGTCTGGGTTGCCCGCTGCCGAGGTCGCGATGACGAAGGGAATCTGGGCAGATTTTTTCCAGCGTTCAATGAGTAGGCATCCGTCACCATCCGGTAGCTGGAGGTCAACGATAGCGACAGCGAAAGAATATCGGGAGGCGATGATTTCCGCTTCTGCCATAGACTGTGCAAGAAGAGAACGGCATTTGAAGTGTTGGAAATAGTTGAGGTAGAGCTCTCCCACATTGGCTTCATCCTCGACTAAGAGGATATCGTAATCTGGATCGGATGGGTGGGCCGAGACATTCGTCGAGATCGGAACGCGGAGGCAGAGGCGGTTTTGATCGTTGTCGGAGGTCTCATGAAATATGTCTCCTTGAAGTCGATCCAGAAAAGGCCTGAGAGTGCAGAGGGTCTCTATGAGGCCCTCGGGGGAGGCCGCCTCTCGTTTCACGACTGTGACTTCCTCCGAATTCTCCGCAGCGAATTCAATCTGGAGATCCTTTCCCTCGGTCTGGACCTTGAGTGAAAGGCTTCGGATTCCCTTTTCTGTTGCGAGGGTATGTTCCAGCATCTCCGTTATCGTTTTGCGGAGACATGCCGTATGGAGATATGATTTTTCTGGAAGACCTGTGGCTAGATCCAGCTGGAGTCGATCCAGCTTACTTTCGTGGCCAACGATGAGTTCCTCTTGGAGAGAAAGAAAAAGCTCCCGGATTCCGGTCAGGGATGGGCTTTCTTCGAGGATGGATCTATCGGAGGAAGGCTTCATGGAGCAACCTCTCGATAGTGGGGGCTCCCTTGCTCCCTACGGAAGAGTAAAATTGGTTTTTGTCGCGGTATCGGCGACTATGGTCTTATGGACTTTCCGAAGGAAACAGGCGCACCGCTTCCCGAATCAGCTCGGAGGAGGAGGTTAGCTGTAGCTTCCGCTTGATGTTTTCCCGGTGTCTCTCGACCGTTTTGCCACTAATGCCAAGACGACTCGCGATCCCACGATTAGTGCGACCGGAGGCGACTTCACGGAGAATTTCCTCTTCCCGACGCGTGAGGTTGGGCAGGCGGGCAGATTTTTCCCGACCGACATAGGGGGAAATCGAATGAGAAACGTACGACAGGCCGCTACGGACACTGAGGAGCCCTCGAATCAGTTCTTCGGACGAGTCTGATTTACTGACAAATGCGTTGGCACCGTTTTCGAGAGCGCGTTTCGCGATGAGATAATTGCGGGAGGCACTTAGGATGAGAAAGCGGACATCGGGATGAGCCGTTTTCCAAGCTTGGATCTCGTGGAGGGCGTCGTCATCTCCGAGCGCTAGATCGAGAATGACGATATCAATATCTTGCGTGGCGAGGGATTGAGTGACGCCCGTGACCGATTCCGTAGTGTCGATCACGATGAATTCATCTCGACCCGAGAGCCAGAGATTGATCGTGTCTCTTACCAGCACGTGGTCCTCTGCGATGAGCAGTCGACTGGCTTCGGGACTCTGGTCTTTGGATTCCATAAAGATCTATTCGTAAAACGATATATTAGAAAATGAAACCAAATTCAGAGCATGAGGGGCGGTTTTTTAATTTCTTCACTGACGGAAGCTCCTTTCCGGTAGTGCTGGATCGCACGAATTGCGTTGGAGGTGCGGATTTTGCCACTCCCCGAGATTATTGCATGTTCGTTGCCAATCTGCTTTAGGAGCATCTTGTAAATTTGTAAAAGGTTCTTTCGCTCGATTTCCGAAGGGTTTTCCCGCAGAGGATCCGCGGCCCATGGGAGGTCGATCTCAAGCAGGAGTGTAAGGGGGTAGGAATGTGAACGGGTGACGGCATCGATCCGCGGAGATACCCGGCCGTATTTGTAATGGCTCCAGACCCAAACGACCTCGGGCCCGGTGTCGCAAAAAAGATACTCTCCTGCGCTCGAAGCCGCTTCGTTCTCGAGGGCAATCTGGCCTTCGAGGATCGTTTCCAAATCTTCTTCCTGATAGGGGCGGCCGAGCTCTTTGAGATAGATCCGGGCGTATTCGGGGACCCAAGGGCAGTTGAATTGCCGGGCAAGGGCCTGGGTAAGAGAACTTTTTCCAGTAGCTTCGGGTCCGGTGATGCAGATGCGGAGGGTCATGCCGAGGCCAGGGAAGTGGTGGATTGGCTGCGGTATTGCTTGAGCCAGATGAAAAAACCGACGACTGCAATAAGCGAGTAGAATGCCATCAGTCCCGCGTAGATTGGGAGCTCGCGGGAGTGATAAAGCCAGACCGAAAACGCGTCGATCGCCACCCAATACAGCCAGTTCTCTAAAATCCGTTGTGCGACCATCCAGGTGGCGAGAAAGCTGAAAACGGTTGAGCCCGCGTCAGCGTAAATATTGGAGCTGCCGAGAAGGTCGAGGATCTGAGCCAAGCCGATCGTTAGCAGAATGGAGATGGTGATGGCCAGCGCGTGAAACCGAATCGATCGGACGAGAATGGGGGGATTGGTATTGAGCTTTGATCCGTATTTCCAGTGAAAGTAGCCGTAGAGGCCCATGACCACATAGTAGACATAAAGTAGGGATTCGGCCAGCAGATTCACTCGGATAAAGAGCCAGACGCTGAGAAGGGAGGCCGCAATTCCGAACCACCATCCAGATCTACGGTTGACGGCGATCAGGCCCACGTAGAGCAGGCTCAGGATTACCGTGATGATTTCGATTCTTTGATCGATACTGATGGTTCGAAGGAACTCCATGGGACCTCACAATGTGGGGCCCACGTTTGTGAATCGAGGGTTTTGTCGGTCCGAGGGAGAGGCGTGATGGCCTCGGGTGCCGTATTAATTTCAGTTTCCGGGCAGCGGCGGCATAGGAGCGCCCATTGAAAGCGAAATCAAGCGAAGGAAGGTCCACTCGCGGTCCGAAGTTTCATTGTCACTCAGAACGATGGCGGCTGCAGCCTCAAGGACCTCCTTGCGGATCGCAAAGGAGGCGCTGCTCATTTCGGCGAGTATTTGTGAAAGATGGGATAGTTCCGGAATCGATTCAGGGGGTCTAACCGTGGGAGCCAGTAGCGGCTGTTTGGAAACGGCCTCTTCGAACTCGCGTTTTGCAGTTTCTCCGTCGGGACTTTCAAGGCTGGCCACGAGGTAGAGTAGCTTCGAGATGGGCGAAGAAAATTTTGCCACATTCTTCTCAAGACGCTGCGACGAAGATTTTTGGCTTCCGGCCGGCGCAAACTGGCGATGAACCACATCGAGCACCAGTGATTCGCGAAGTGAGAGCTTTCCATCGGCGTCTGCGAGCTTCTGCAGGAGGGCCGTGAAAGCTTCCTGCTCGTCCTTCTTGAGTTTTCGGAGGCCTGGGAAGCAGAGTTCCATAACCGCAAAACGGTCGGAGGCGGATAGAGTGACCATGGATCGAGAGCGGGATTCTACCGTCTCAGCAAAGGCCGGACTCGATTCGGTGCGGATGATCTCGATTTGATCGGAAAAAACTTTATCTTCGGGGGAGAGAATTAGAGCGGCAAAGGTGGATCGCGTCTCTTGGATATTGTCTAGATTCACCGGCCCAAGACTCTTTCGAATTCGGATCCGGCGTTCAATTCCTTCACGAAGATGGTCTTCAGAAAGCGATCCTACTGCGGCCATTGCGGTGGCAGCCGTCATCGGAATCGCGCCACCGAAGGACTTTGCCTTTTTCGACTCTTGCGAACTCGGCTCAGGGGATTCTGTTTTCCGGGGCGCGAGAAAAGATCCGTCCCAATCGGGCATGACCGCCTGAATCCGTTTTGGCAGAGGAGGGTGGGTGCTGAGAGAAGAGCCCAATGCTTGAGCGAAGAACATGTGTGCAGTGTCTTCTGCGTGAGCGTGGCTAATTTTTGAGCCTGCGGGAGTGTAGCCCAATCGACGCAACGCGTTTCCGATGCCCTCGGGGTTACGGGTGAATTGAACTGCGGATGCGTCCGCGAGATATTCCCGCTGGCGAGAGATTGCGGCTTGGATCAGCCGACCGAAGATAACCCCGATATATCCAATGACCATGATCGCAAGGCCGACCAGAGCAAGATTCCCTTGGTTTTTGTCCCGGCTTCTTCCACTTCCGGAGTAGAGGAACATCCTTCCGATGAAAGCGATGACAAGAAGTCCGAAAAGTGGGCCGATGAGGCGAATATTCAGCCGCATGTCCCCCGAAAGAATGTGGCTGAACTCGTGGGCGATTACCCCTTGGAGCTCGTCACGAGAAAGCTGCTGGATCGCTCCTTTGGTCACAGCGACAGCCGCATCGTTCAAATCATGACCCGCTGCAAAGGCATTGATTCCCTGTTCTCCTTCAAGAATGAACACATCGGGCATAGGGGTTCCGGAGGCGATCGACATCTCCTCCACGATATTCATGAGCTTCCGCTCGTCGGGGTTGTTGGTCGACATGTCAATCTGCCTCCCTCCAACCGATTTCGCGATAGCAGCGCCGCCCTTCCCGAGAGTGCTGATCTTGTAGAGGGAAGCTCCCACGATCACGAGAATGACCCCACCCGCGACGGAAAAGAAAAGCGAAGGGTTGATCAGGTCAATTGGCTCTTCATTCTGGATGGGAGCTGCAGGGTACGATAACCCGGATTGCGAATTGACCATGTCTTTCCCGAACCCGGCGAGAATGAAGACGAAATAAATGCAGACGATGATTGCCAAAATCGCTGCAAAATAGAGGGCAACCAGTTGCTTGGTCCTCCCCCGTGCTTGGTCTTGTGCGCCAAAGAAATCCATAGCCAAGATTGCCCTCTTCTTAAACTGCCGAGGCCAGCAGAGTTCGACAGTTCGCTAAGAGCGAATTAAAATTCCACCTTAACCGCCTCGCGCTCCTGCTGGTTCTCAATCTCAAAGAGCTGAGCCTCCTGAAAGCCAGCCGGGCCCGCAATAAGGACATTGGGAAAGGTCTCGCGGGCAGTATTGTAAGTCATCACCGAGTCGTTGTAGGACTGCCGGGCAAATGCGATCTTGTTCTCGGTGGAAGTAAGCTCTTCCGTGAGCTGCATCATGTTCTGGTTCGCCTTCAGATCAGGATAAGCTTCTGAGAGCGCAAAGAATTTCCCCATAGCCCCAGTCAAAGCCGCCTCTGCCCCAAGCAGCCCCTTGATTGCCCCAGGATCCCCCGGATCCGCAGCCGCTTTCTGATTCGCACTAGCCGCACTGTTCCGAGCCTGAATCACCGCCTCAAGCGTCTCCCTCTCATGCGATAAATACCCCTTGGCCGTCTCAACCAAATTCGGAATCAGGTCATAGCGTCGCTTCAACTGAACATCGATCTGAGAAAAGGCGTTCTTAAACCGATTCCTCAACTGGACGAGTTTGTTGTAGATACTGATGGCAAAGATAACCAACAGAACAATGAAACCGAGAATGCAGAGCAGGATGATCGTGGACGTCGACATAATGATATCTGTTTGGATCAGAACTTACTAGGAGGCAAGACTAAAATCTATAAACCAGGTTAAAAAGTTTGATCTAGATATGAGGATCTGTTCAACTTGGTGCATGAGAAGAAAACGCATTCAGCTCGAGGGACAAACAGCTTACTACCATGTGATGAGTCGAACGGTGAATGGGGAGGCTCTCTTTGGGGATCGGGAGAGGGAGGTTTTGCGGAAGATGATTTGGCAGGTGGCTGATTTCTCGGGGATTCGGGTGGTTACCTATGCGGTGATGAAGAACCACTTCCATGTTTTGGTGGAGGTGCCGGCGGAGGTGAGTATTTCGGATGAGGAGTTGGTGCGTCGGTATCGTCGGCTCTATCCGAAGCCTACGCCTTGGAATCCGATGCGGGCTGAGGTTTTGGAGGGGCACCTTCGGGATCATACTTTGGAAGGGATGGACTTGCGGAAGAGTCTGTTGCGACGGATGGGGGATGTTTCCTGGATGATGAAGACCCTCAAGCAACGATTCACGCTTTGGTTTAATCGGTCGCGGGATCGTTTTGGACCGCTTTGGTGTGAGCGGTTTAAGAGTGTTCTGGTGGAAGGGGATCGTTGGGCGCTGCGGACGGT
>NZ_JACHVA010000006.1 GCF_014230055.1 Puniceicoccus vermicola
GTGGGGCGACGAAACGGCCATCAAGCCGGAATGCCATTTTCGAAGAAGCTTCTCGCCCAAAGGAGTCACTCCAGTCGTACGCCAATCGGCCAAACGTTTCCATTCGAGCCTCATCAGCGCCATCAACAACCAAGGAAAAATGCAGTGGATGCCGCTGAAGGAGGCGATCAACTCCGAGACCTTCCTGAAGTTCCTCCGGCAACTGGTTAAGTTCAGGAAGCGTAAGATCATCCTGATCGTCGATAACCTGCGGGTCCACCACAGCAAGCCCGTCAAGGAGTGGTTGGAGCAAAACACCCATCGCATCGAACTCGTATTCCTTCCAGCCTACAGCCCCGAGCTCAACCCGGACGAATACCTGAACAACTACTTGAAGCAGACCGTGACCGCAGAAGAAAGGCTCACCGACAAAGTCGAACTCGATGCAACCGTGAAGGTGAAAATGTTCCTGCTCGGGATCAGAAAACATCTCGTAAAATCCTTCTTCCGTCATCCTGCGGTCCAATATGCAGGCCTATCACCTATTTGATTAGCCGAGTAATAACAGTTCAAGAGAATTCCTGCTAGACGCATTTACCCATTTGGTTAAAAATTACAGAACACTTGAAAGATGCCTCTGCTACTACTGAAGTAGTTCAATTTCTTGGCCAACCTAAAATGACCATAAATAAAGCTACTAGTCATTATTCATCAATATCTGCGAGAGGGACCTCTCCATTCCCTAGCTTTTCCAGCCAAACGCGCTCTTCGCGGCTAAACCAAGCATGTGGATTTAACCTCGTGGATTTGTGTCCGGCTGAAGGCATCGTGATCAATTCGACTGGGCCGGGCATCTCATTGGCCGCAATAAAAATACCGGGGGCAGGACATGTCGTATCAGCGAGCCCCATACCAATTAAGGTCGGGCATAAAATATCCGGACAGAAATTGATAACATCAAAATACGCAGAGGTCTTATGCACCTTTTCCTCATCCTTACCGGTCGTTTTGTAGAATGAGCCGGGCCAACTTGGCTTACGGCCAACCAGAGGGCCACTCTGGTCAGAACCAGCAGGAACTTTAGCTATGGCTGCAGTAACGACTTCATTACACAGCGCCGCAGTGACCAGTGCCTGCATGCCCCCCTGACTGGATCCACGAACAACAAGCGTCTTTCCGTCCCAATCCGGACGGCTGGTCAGATACCGAACCGCCTGATAGCATCCCAGATACATGCGTAGGAAATAGCTCGTTTCACGGTCATCATTCCCTATCGCATTATAGCGATTCAACGGTCCGGATTTCAGTTCATCATAGAAGGTCTGGGATTCATACAAGGGAATATCATGCGCCTGAATATTGAGGACCAACCATCCATCCTCAGCGGCATTAGTCGACCAGCTTTTCTTCAATGGATAGACACCAGCCCACTGAACAATGAGCAAGGCAGGAAGCTTCTTTTCCGTCGAATCGGGGCGTGCAAGTTGGCCTCGCACATGTGATTCGTTAATGTTATCGACGGTAAGCTGCCAAAGCTGGACACCTTGAACGGGTGAGGCCTCTTCAGTCAGAACAGGGTTCAGCGGAATTGTGTCCGCCAATGCACGCTTCTTCGCCCAGAATTGCTCAAAGTCCTCGGGACGAGGTATCGCGGGGCTCAACTCGGAAGGATCAAAAGCAGCACCACCATAGGCTTTCTCTACCCCTGCCGCCTCAACAACCAGCAACAACGTCCCTGGATCATCGCGTGTCGCTGAATAGGAGGCATGCCCCCCCGAAAATTCAAGTGTGCCCTCATCCAGCTTCTGTAGACCATTCGAAAGCAATTGATATTTCGCCGATTGAGGCGCCTGATCACCTTCATCCAAATGAACGGTTTCAATCTGCCAGACGGCATCTTCACCCAGGGAATAAATGCCGTCCTCACGATCCACGCTGATTTTAATATCAGCCGCCCAGGCACAACTGCTCAGGCTCAGCAAAAGAATGACGAGTCTTTTTTTCATTGGAACTACCATAACTTCAAATCAACTGGGCATTTTCCCCGGAACGGAATCTTTCCGAGCAAGGCTTTCGTATAGGCCGTCACGACATTCGGCTGACGCGAATAAGCACAGACATAGTTATCTATGACGCCTATTTCCCGAATCATATAAGGGTTTCCAAACGAAACAAAATAGGTGGGCTGCTTGCCCTTAATGGCCTCCCAATTGATGCAGGCATAAGATCGAGACGACAATCTTACGTATCCGGTGTTGGGACGGGGACTAATGTTGGAGACATAAAAGACAGCGGAGTATCGACTTAAATCATCCGGAACCTCTGAAGAGTTCCGGGCAGAATCCACCACATAGCCCGCCTGCCTAAGCTCACGGCTTATGATTTGCAACACCAGTGTTTTATCGTCGTTTTCCCCAACATTGATGCCTGATCTTCCAAGATGGTCCGCCCCCAGTTCGACCAAGAGTATATGTTCGCCCTCAGGTAGGCACAAAGGATACCGTTCCTCCCAGTCACGAACAAGGGTCAAACTCCGCTCACCAATTGCATCGGATAAAGAAATGGTATCCGCCTGCTGCGTCTGTTGCTTAAAGCTCTCCTCGTCCGGCAACGGCATCGCATCCGACAGAAGGCCTTGCCGGGCTTTCAAAGCCAACACACGGTCGACGGACGCATGAATGGCAGCCTCATCAAGCTCTCCATCATTCAGTGCCTGTTCAATAGCATCCACAGTAGAGTCGACCCCACCACGGATAAATAAAAGCATATCCGCTCCCGCGCGGAGAGCATCCACCGCCATTTCGCCTTCATTCGGGTAAACCGCTTGCAAGCCCCCCATGCGGAAAGCATCCGTGATGACCAAGCCTTGAAAACCCATTTCTTCACGAAGCAATTGAATTTGCACAGCGGGATCAATGACAGCGGGTAATCTCAGTCCTGTTTTGGAGTGACAACCTGACCCATGTAGCAGGGCAATCCAGCCAGTCATGATACTGGTCACGCCCGCATCAATGGCAGCTTGAAAGGTCTTTCCAAATGTCTCTCTCCACTCTGCCAATGGCAGGGAGTTGACGCTAGTCACTGTGTGCTGATCGCGTGAATCCACTCCATCCCCGGGGAAATGCTTGGCTGTCGCCGCAATACCGTTGTCCTGCATTCCACGTATGTATGCTTGGGCCAAACGCGCAATACGTTCCGGCTGGTCGCCAAAGGACCGATGGTTGGTAATCGGATTGTTCCAATTGAAATTAATGTCGACGACTGGACCAAAATTCCAATGGCATCCCATGGCTCTGGCTTGTCGAGCTGCCGCTCCGGCAACCTTATATGCGTAATCCTCGGCATCTTCAATCGGCTCAATCGCAGCCAAATTCATCACAGCCCCAAAAGGCGTTGCTCCAACCGCACGACAACCACCCTCGTGATCTCCGGAAATCAGCAAAGGAACCTTGGCTCTCTGCTGCAAGTCACGCAACAGCGGGCTGGTTTTGACTACATCGGCAATTCCTAAAAAACCGCCACCCCAAGGGAGAGCGCCAACCTTTTGGAATGCGTCCTCTGGAGTATCCTGATTCCAGTGCGCCCATAGGATCGGGTGCAACAACTGAGACAGCAGTTCCCGAGGCTTAAGCGTCGCTTTGACTCGGTCGACACAACTCTGCTGAGCCGCGGATAAGGCGAGTGGCTGAGGCCTCACAGTGTCCCCCCATCGTGTCCAGCCATCGATAGAGCATCCGGAGCTGCCTCGGGGCCCACCGTGTCCCGGCTCACGGGCAGGCGGTCGAGAACCTTCTCAACTGCGCCGATGGTCTTGCCCTCGACCGGGCGTGAACTCCCAAAGACATCATGGGTAACCTGTGGATAGCTTCCTTGAGCCTGACCGATGGCAGGACTCCCTTCCTCCGGCACCCGGATTCCGAAGGACAAAGTAAGCAACAAAGGGTTTTCAAATAGGATTCCAGTCGGCACGTCCGATTGAGGGAAAGAGCCAGAAACCAAATTACCCTCAAGCGTCCAGTTCTTCATCGAGCTGTCCGGGTCGAAAATGGGAGCGCCGGAGGTCTCCAGAATGTTGTTGGTAAACACTACACCTGAAGGAGGGATGCTGGAGTCACGCTTTGGGTGGCGCAGTCCGATGTTAACCGCCCTGACGCAATCAACGACGGTATTGGAAGCAATGACCGCACTAGTAACGGGATCATAATAATTCTCCGGATCTCCGTTGTGCAGGGTGATCGCGCTGTGGGCCAACCCAGCCATATAGTTGTTGATCACCGTCTGACCGGCACCTTGAAAACGGATGCCTCCAGTACCAGCAGCGTGCTTGCCGAGAAATACATTGCCGTCAATCAGGTTGCCGCTCCCTTTGCGCACGACCAAACCACCCCGGCATTCCAGAAATACGTTATGACGAATAATGTTCTCAGAGCATTTCACGGAGACGATTTCGGTCTCCCCACTGCAACGCTCGAAAACATTGGCCTCAACGACGGTACGGGATGCGCCACGTCCGCCTTCGGCTCCGTGAAAGAGCTGTATCGTTTCAAAACCGTTTTCGTCAGCACCCGGTGTTACATCCGCAAAGTAGTTATGATGAATGTAATGGTAGTCGGGCCCCGTGGAATCGCTGCGCAACATTTGGATAAGCTGCTGGTTGGTGGTCTCGGCAGAATTATCATCGTTGGTAAACGAGCAGTAGCCGACTTCACAGTGTGTCGCTTCGTCCATAAAGCGCACCTAATGTCCGACTTTCAATGCATCGAAACGGCAACGCCAAAGACGATGTCCTTGACCGGAAGTAAATTCCAAACGACTGGACTTTCCAAAGTCGAAGCCTTCAAGACTAAGGCACTTGCCTCTAAGCATCACTGCGGCATCCATTACGACCGATCTGGGCTCTGCTGCGCGGATGGTAATGCGCTGGTCTGGCTCTCCGTATCCTTCCAAACGAAGCGTCTTGGTGTAGTGCCCGGGCTCTACGATGATCATAGCTCCCGGGGCAGCTTGTGACACCGCTGCTTCAAGAGCTTCCGTAGAATGCACACGTACTTCCGCCTTTGTTATACCTACCAGCACACCTAGTAATGTAACTATGGTAATCCCTTGCCTCCACTTCACGATGGAACCTTTCTTAATTTAAGTATGACTCGATACTGAAAATCCAGGCGTACCGGACGTTAGCGACGACGATTAAAAATCATCATCAGAATCGCTGCGATACCTGATACGAGAGCCGACGAAGCAGACTCGGGAATCGCTGAAATAGAGATATTGTCGATAATGACATCCGACCCCACATTGGACGAGGCGCTCAAGAAGCCAAAACGCCCAATTCCATCGGCAGCGTCAAAGATCGTATCAGTCAAATAACCCCAAATCCCCAATTGTTCGGTTCCAGAGTAAAGGGCGAACTGGCTCCCACTGAGTGTCAGGTCATCGCCGTTGATATCGGAAAGAACAACCGTTGATGTACCGCTGTTAGTATAGATGGAGAACTGGGTGCCGCCGGTCGAAATTCTATTGCTAAAGCCATTGCTGGTGTCTCCATAAACAGAGACCTGACCATTTTGCCGCAGCTGAATATCAAAGGCGCAGTTACCCTTGCTACTCGAGGAAATCCCTTCATTGGTCAAACGAAAGCTCAGTATCCCATCAGATGTACCCTTATTTGTGGACAGGGCGGCATCAAAGGTCATGAATTGAACCAGGTTACTGGAGGCACTACTGGTGAAATCATTTTGCACATAGACTCCGACGCCGCTGTCAACGTCGTAGATATTCATGGCGTTTCCTGAAAATGGATTAGCTGGAGTCGAGCTCTCATTAATAATGACCGCACCACGATCACTATTTTCAGCAGAGGGGCTAACCGACGTAAAATCGTTAAAATCCCCCACCGAGAAATCGTTAAAATAGAGACTTTGTGCGGAGGCAGTAAGGATAGAAATCCAGAACGCGGGGACGAGGTACAGGTATTTGTTTATCTTCATAGGACTAGGTTTTTTTGTTATTGGGCATCGACAGCTTTCACCGAGCCATCAAGAAAAAGTTGATTGCGGATGTGACCATGATATGGAGTGGGCGACAGTAGAGTGTACCAACCTGCAGACCCGCCCAGCACCTCCGGGTATTGCTGGTCAACCTCTGTCAGCAGCATGACTGAATTTGCATCAATATCCGGAAGGCTAAGAAGTCTGAGCGGACTACCAGCTTTGGCCGGATCACTATTGGCATATCCCCAGGGATTCCTTCTCACCCCATTAATGACAACGCTAGTCGTCGCAAAATAAGCGGGGCCCTTCATCTCTGGATCATGCTCCAAGTATCCCGGAAAAGTAAAAACAGAGAATGCTTGCTTCGGTTGAGTGGCGCTAGGCACATCCAGATAAGGATATAAAAAATTCGGCAGTTGGGAATCCAGATAAGCAGCCGTCCCGTAGTACGGTAATTGTCCGTTCTTAATCGGACCAGGCAGATAATTGTCGTGCTCTTGCATATATAAATGCATGGCGACTCCAACACTCCTCAGATTAGTGACACTTGCCGCTGAACTCGCACGCTTACGTACCGAAGAAATGGCAGGTATCAGAATCGCAGCTAAAATCCCGACAATGGCAATAACCGCCAACAACTCGATAAGCGAGAACCCGATCCGGCGCAATCTCGTAGAGGTAAGCTGCAGCCTTTGCTCCGAAGAATGGATGATATTGGGGTAAGTAAATTCCATTGGTAGTAGCATTATATTTTCATATACCTTCAGCAAGAAGCTCACATTTCATGCAGATGAAATATGAACCAGATCGAAGTTATTGATTAAATTTTTTGAGTAATTCTCCGCGGATCGACCAGTGGCTGAACAATCTCATGCCACCATGACAGAACAAAGATCCATCCACGTGGTTTATCCTCAAAATCGGATGAGCGTACGACTTTCTCCTCTCCGTTGGCGAATCCGCTGTAGCCATACTTGACCTTATAGAGAAAATCTTCGCTACCAATGTAAATTGCATCCATAAGCGAGCGATCTTCATCGGAGATAGGTTCCCAGTCGTCAAAAGCCCAAATGGCCGCGGCCGTGGCCATGTTATTCATCCATCCTTCATACACATAGCTGAGAGAGCTGCGGAAACGCGTACCGTTTATCTTCGCGTTTCGAGTATCAAATTCAAAACACATTCCAAATTGACCATCATACGGAGAGATTAAGTATTCCCCATCGCCATCTTTAGCTAGGATGTGGGTAAAAAGTCCCTCCTTGTTGGTCACAGGGATTTCAGTTCGCGCGGTATGACTATACATCCGAGAAGCCAGCTTCCGATAAATTGCCCACGCCTGATCCAATGAAAAACCCTGATAGGTATAAGTGTTTCCGTGCACCCCAGCACCGTTACCATAGTCAAGAGTCGGATCATTTCCTTGATACTCCCCACCCTCCATAAGAGCTTGCCGAGTACCCGGGACCTGAGTCCAACAGTCAACGATATTGGTGAAGCCAGCCTCCCTAAGTTCCTCTAAGTATGAATCAAAATCAAAATCTCTCAATCGCTGCCGAAGTATCTCTTCAGTGAAGAAATAGGAGGAAGCCATCCCCACAGCTACATAACCTTCAACATGATTGGGATTCCACTCTTTACCGAAGTTCCGGCTACCATCCAAAAGCGCATGATAGTCATTGTCATCATCCAAGGTGTAGCAGGCCGCGACCGCAAGAGCACCCATTAACAATTCTGCCTTCTTCTGCTCCTCTGGACTCAGAGCATCCCATACCGCATGTGTATGACGAATATAAGCTAATGACCAAGCAAAGGCACCGTGAGACCACCCCCCCAATCCACCTTGGCATTCTGGCTCGGAACCACCGACCAATACCGGGCGTAGACGCGAAATAACTGCTTCAATCAGCCACGACTCCTGTGTGCGCCCTTCTTTTTGCTCAAGATAGGCCTCCAAACAAAGAGTGTAGAAGCCAAATGTATGATTGAGGTGATGCGAACGCTTGGCAGGCCGAAAATCCCAATAAGGTGCGGAGAACTCTAATGCGCGTTCGATTACAGAATGGGATAGTATCGTTGAAGTATCCGAGGAGCGCTCATCAGAAACTTCTGATGATGGAGCCCTCACCTCATTCTCCCGATGGGCCTCCTTCTGACAGCCCACAAAAAGCAGGCTCAATGAGAGGCAACACATTTGAAAGGAGAGTTTTAATGGATGGGACATTGTGATTATGTTATATTGAATCATGAACATTAGCGAATATGCATATGGCCGAGGACAGCTCTACTTAGGTCATCCGGTCAAAATCAGCTAGTGTGATAATATTTTCAGGGAACTTCCCTGCATAATGTAGATTGATATTTTTTAGAGCCAATTCACCACAGATCCAACGTGCATCCTTGGTAGGCCCCGACATATGCGGTAAGAGAACCGCATCTGGAATTGAGAAAAGCGGTGAATCTGCCTGCAAAGGCTCTTTCTGATAAACGTCCAAAGCAACCTTCAAGTCTTTCTCTTTAGCGACCTTGATCAAATCCATCTCATTCACAAGTGCCCCACGAGCGACATTGACAAAAAGACTACCATCCGGAAGCCGTGAAAGCACATGCCGGTCAATGCAACCATGATTGTTCGGCCGCAATGCCTCAGCTTCGACAAAAACATCCGTCCCCTCTGCCAAGGCAAGCAAGTTATCAATAGGCTCTGCACCAGTAGCCCGAATCAACTCAACAGGAACTCCGGGTGCATGAACCCGAATCATAACATTAAAAGGCTTCAGCAAAGAAATAAGCGAACGGGCCACATTTCCAAATCCATGAATCCCTACCTGCTTACCAATAAGAGTTGCTGTATCCGCACGAACATTATTCCACTTACCTTGCCGAACTAACTCTTCCCGATAGCGGCAAATCACACGTAATCGAGAAAGAATCAGTGCAAGTGCGCCCTCCGCAACAATAGGACTGCAGACGCTCCCCCAATTGGAAACCAACAAGCCTTCCTCAATATGTCTTCGAGTAATCGCTCGCTTCGGAGATCCAACCAGCAAACACAGGTATTCCAGGTTGCCTCCACGATTTTTCAGAAAGTCGAGAGGGATATCTCGTAAACGCCAAGCACCGACGATGACCGATGCAGCCTCCAATTCTTCGAGACTAGCCTCCTCCGGATCCAACCAGATACTCTCCTCTAAACTCGCTTGCATCCGTGCCCTCAGGAAAGAGGGAAAGAATTCAAGAACTTCATCCGGAATTAATGCAAAAATTGGGGCTTTCGTTGGTGTTTCCCCAGCGACTGGACTGTAATCAGAAATATTCAATGCCTACGAGTTTGCAAACGCCTATGCCCCCTGCAATTTCCATAGAATTCATGCGCATGAAATTCAGGCTGTTTGCTGCCGCATCTCCAAAATATTGTGCTTTCAGCATTCATTTTATTCTAAGAACCCGTCTCCTCTGCACCTTTTATTTAAGCCCCCCGCATGGAAAATACAGTCGAATTCATCGTCATCGCAGGCTACCTACTCCTGCTTATTACCGTATCCTTAGTTTTCAAAAAATTTAACGAGGATTCGAATGATTACTTCCGTAATGGTTGTCGGGGTACATGGTGGCTAATAGGGATGAGTACCTTTATGACGACCTTTAGCGCTTGGACCTTTACTGGCGCTGCAGGCGTCTCTTACAAAGCAGGATGGACCGTCACGATAATTTTCCTATCGAACAGTCTGGGGTTCATATTCAATGCCATCTACCTGGCGCCCCGATACCGTCAATTGAGAATGACCACGTCCGCCGAAGTGGTTCGTAAACGTTTTGGTCCTTTAACGGAGCAATACGTGGCCTATTCAGGATTCGCATTCTACTCTTATGTCGCCGCCCTGCACCTTTATGGGTTATCGATTTTCACCTCAGCCATTTTCGGCTTCGAAATTCAGCAAACCATCTTGATTGTCGGAACTGTGGTGGTTTTTTACGCGATGATCGGAGGTAGTTGGGCCGTCAAAGCAACTGACTTTTTGCAAAGTCTGATACTAATCCCAATAACAATTCTGGTTGCCATACTCGCCCTGATTCATGTTGGCGGCGTGAGCGGAATGTTTGAGATGATCGACGCCCAGGGGCTGTCCGAACGCTTTCGTTTTATCAACTCAGTCGAGTTCAACGACCAAATGATCGATTTCTCCATTTACTGGGCAATCGCCATCACACTGGAGCATGTCATCAGCTACAACTCCCTCTCTGCCGCACCTCGCTACTTTGCCGCAAAAGACGGACGGGAGGCCAGTAAGGCGGCATGGTTGGCCTGTGTGATGATGACACTCGGTTCTCTCATCTGGTTTATCCCTCCGATTATCGCGCGTCTCTGCTTCTCTGGCCAGGTTGACGGAATTGATATCGCCTCGCCACCGGAGGCTTCCTATGCCGTCACAAGCCTAAACCTACTGCCTACAGGAATGTCCGGACTGATTGCCGTGGCCATTTTTGCCTCAACGATGAGCAGCATGGACAGCGGTTTAAATGGCAATGCGGCAACTTTGGTAAAAAATATTTTGCCGCCACTATTCCGCTTGAGTCGACGTGAAATGCCTGGACCTCGCGGGCAATTGCGCATCGGACAAGTTTGGACGCTGTTTTGTGGTGCCGCCATCATTCTCATTGCACTCTTTTTATCTCAGCAACAAGGCAAAGGCATATTCCGCTTTATGCTCATACTTGGTTTGCTCATTCCGACCTCTCAAGTGCCCCTATTATTAGGTTTGTTCATTCGTAAAGTGCCGAGTTGGTCCGCACTATTCACAATGGTAATGGTCTGGCCCGTAGGGTTATTCATGTATTTTAGCGGTAAAGAGTCTTTTCAAAATATTTCCTTCATGACGGAACCTTACAAATGGCACTGGGGGGTCCTTCTAAAACTCGGCCTAGCAGCCCTCATATTTGTTTTGACGATCCCATTTTGGAAATACGCGTCCTCTAAATATAAAGCGCAGGTAGATGACTTCTTCCGCTTAATGAATACGCCAGTGGACTTTGATAAGGAAATCGGTTCTGCTAATGATACCTCACAGGAAAGAATACTGGGATTGTTTGCTTTAGTAACAGGAATCGCCATCTGCCTTATTATGTTTGTACCGGGAAACAGCTGGGGCATCGACGGGCGCATGGGTATTCTCTTTGTCGGCGGTAGCGTCGCGTTAACTGGTCTGTTATTCATAATGTCAGGCTATCGAACAAAACTGTTAAAAAAGGCCAAACGACATTCGAAAAAGTCTGATTAATCAGTTCATCCGCTGATGGTATGAAAACCAATCCACATTGACTTTATTTAGGCTAAAGGAATACGCTGATAAAATGGGAACTGTTCGAAAATACACCCAAAAAGACATCGCGAAAGAAGCGAATGTTCACCCCTCTACGGTCTCTTTGGCAATGAGCAATAGTCCGAGCCTAGCCAAAGCAACGCGTGAGCGAATACAGACAATTGCAAAAAAAATGGGCTATCAGCCTGATCCCTTTCTGTCCCAACTAGCAACTTACAAGCACCACGGGCATGATGGGATTTTCAGGGGGACAATTGCATTCCTGATCAACCGGAATCCGGCCGAGAAAACACCCAACTTGCGCCCGTACAAGAAATATCTGACTGGGGCCACAAAAAAGGCGGAAACTTATGGCTACCAGCTCAAAGTTTTCGACTTAGATCGCGAGAAGGTATCCGGTTCCCGACTGAGGCAGATCATGCTAGCTCGTGGCGTAAAAGGCATCTTACTCTGCCCCCAACCACGCGGGATCGAACGTATTGACGACTTTGATTTCGATGACTTTTCTTGTGTCAGTTTTGGCTATAGTCTGCGCTCCCCCAGATTCCATGTAGTCAACAGCCACCAGTTTCACGCCGCGATGCTTTGCATGAAGAAACTGATCGAAGCGGGTTGTCAGCGCATTGGTTTTGCAGTTCCGCCATTTCATGACTCACGTGTCGATCACAACTACCTCGCGGGTTACTTGACCAATCTGTCACAAAACCCACAGCTCCCAATACTTCCCCCTTTCACCGGAGACAGTTTCTCACAACGCAGCTTCACGGAATGGTTCAATCAAAATAAACCCGATGGCCTGCTGACGGTTCCCTACCGCATACCAGAATTTTTGAAAAGTATGCAGGTCGACACAAAGTTGAACTGTAAAGTCGCGATTACCACACTCAACGAGTCCACCAACGACTGGCCAGGAATTGACGAGGACGGGGAGTCCATCGCAGCCTCCGCAGTTGACCTAATAGTATCAATGATCCGGCGCGGAGAAATGGGTATACCGTCCAAACCAGCGAGTATTCTCCTCGAAGGTACATGGGTGGGAAATGAAAGTTTCGGTTCAAACATGGACACGTCATCAGATCCAAGTTGTTCCAGTCCCAGTAAGGAAAAGCCAAAACGTAAACGAAACCAAATTCGTAAAACCAAGGCCACATAACTTATCGATGAATATATGCTTGCCAGCCTTTCTTGAAATCCTTCCCAACCGTGTGCGTCGCAACTATTGCGGCGGTGCGCTACTGGAACAGTGGACTGGAGAAGGTTCCGAAGGCGATAGCCAGCGTCCCGAAGACTGGATCGCCTCCACAGTCAATGCGGTTAATCCCGGATTACCTGCTGTTAACAATGAAGGGCTTACCTATGTCCGCCTACCCAATCGCGAAATCGTTCGCCTAAGCGATCTGCTGGCGACCGCTCCACATCACTACTTGGGCGCAGAGCATGTGAATACCTACGGTCTGGAATTAGGTTTTCTGGCAAAACTATTGGATTCAGCCATGCGCCTGCATGTTCAGGCTCACCCAACCTCAGCCTTTGCACAGGAGAAGCTGAACTCCCGCTACGGAAAATTCGAAACCTATGTCGTCTTGGCCATACGAAAAGGCATGAACCCTTACCTTCGGCTGGGCTTCCAGCACGCGCCCTCTCGCGATGATTGGCGGCGCATCATAGAGGAGCAGGACATCCCTTCAATGGACGCCTGCTTTGATCCGATACCACTTAAGGTTGGAGAAGTCTGGCGTGTGCCGGGCGGACTACCACACGCCATTGGCGAAGGTGCCCTCGTATTGGAAGTGATGGAGCCCTCGGACTGGGTTGTACGCTGCGAATTTGAGCGCGAGGGAATCGTGGTACCACCGGAAGGGCGCTTCATGCGTCGTGAACTAGACTTTTGTCTGGACGTTTTCGACTACACAGAACGTACCGTAGAAGAAATTAAACAGCTTTGCCGACTGAGTCCTAAGCTTCTTCTAAAAACAGATGCACTCATCGTCGAACAGCTCATTGGACCTCAGCATACAGACTGCTTCAATGTGCGCCGTTTAATAGCGAGCAAAGCGACACTTCCGGCATATGAGCGAATGGCTCTTTACCTAGTATCCAAAGGTGAAGGCATACTAGAAGCGGGTGACGGACAACTCACTCTTCGTCCCGGCAGTCGTTTTTTCCTACCCGTTGGCGGTTCTCCGGTTCGTCTTCAAGCTACCAGTGACTGCCCCATCGAATTTCTCGTGTGCCTACCGACTTAGTGTGAGCTACACTCTGTCGGTAATAATGTATACGAGATCATCTAAAGTAATCGTAAGGCTTTCTCCAGTGAGCCTTTAGTCAAAATTTCATCTGCATGAATAAAGAAGATCAATGAAACCCTTGATTCAAATGATTCATCTCGGAAGATTCGAAATGGGATCACTGACGAATCCAAGTAAACCATGAGTGGAAGTCGTGACACCCGAAGCTCACAAACAATCATATCTGATTATAAACTAGTTACATAATTCAACTATCCACAAAAATGAAAGACTTCCGAATTACCGACTACGGTGCAATTGGAGACGAAAAAACCGTTAATACCGAATCCATCCAAGCGACTATCAATGCATGCCGTGACTACGGAGGCGGACGCGTCTGCATAGGCGACGGAATTTATGTAACCGGCACTATTCACCTTTACTCGAATATTGAACTCCATATTGAAGCCAACGGCACTTTAGCTGCGAGTAATGACGGAGCGGATTACCCCGACTTTGTCAGCGACGAGCTGGATGAAAAGTTCGCCCCCCGAGCCACAAACCGGTGCCTGATCTTCATCGGTGGTGCCATGAATGTCTCCATTACCGGGATGGGACTTATTGATTGCAATGGAAGCGCATTCTGCGATGAAATCGTTGACGAAAACGGAAAGAAAAAATTCGTTCGTAACACGGATATCCTTCCCGCTCGCATGATATTTATCATGAGTAGCACCAACGTGCGACTGTCTGATTTCACAATGAAGGAGATGGCCGGAGGCTGGGGCTCTTGGATTAACAACTGCCAATACGTTTCAATCGATGCAGTTAAGATGTACTGCAACCCTCAATATCCGAATGCGGATGGAATCCACATCAACTGCTCTAGCGATGTCACCATTAGCAACTGTATCATTCATTCAGGTGATGATAGTATTATCGTCAGAGCGAACACGAACACCCTCAAAGAGCCCCGAAATTGTGAACGGGTGATTGTGAAGGGCTGTATTCTAAGCTCAATTCACAATGCCATTCGCATTGCCTGGCGAAATGATGGCATGGTCCAGAATTGCACGTTCTCAGATTTGGTAATTACGGACTCGCGCCAGGGACTCACCATCGAATTACCCGACCACTCCAGCCCTACTGACTTTAGCCTAAACAAAACCCAAGTAAGGAATCTCAATTTCAACAACGTCGTCCTAGACCGAATTGCCGAGAATCCCATCCAGATCATCATACACCCGGAAAACCTGGTTGATTATATTAAGGATATTCACTTTTCGAATATATCAGCCAGTAGTCAGCTATTCCCAATTGTTATTGGGCGCGAGGATGCAATAATTCAGGACATTTCATTCAGCCATTGTAAGTTCACAGTTATCGGCTCCTTAGAGCCTCCGTATCCTATATTTAAGCATGTCAAGGGGCTCAGTCTCGATAATACTGTCTTCGATATTATTGAACAAGCGGTTAGCACTTCATCCCCCCTGCTGCCCGATTGAGATAACTATAATGAACTTGCACCGCTCTTTTTCCACACTGGGCTGCCCATGCGTATCGTTTGATCGGGCGTTGGAGATCGCAGTTGAAAACCAAATTCCATCTATTGAATTAAGGACCTTGGAATCGAGTTTAGACCTGCCGAAATTGCTTCAAAAACGATTTGGAAGTCCTCAGGAAGCTCATCAGGAAAAAGAGCATTTTGCCGTTGAAATCAATGCACTAAATTCATCTTGCAGGGCCTTGGGGCAAGGTATTCGGGACTGGAAGGAACTCCTTGAATTAGCACCTTGGGCTGAAGCATTAGGTGCGAAGTACCTTCGAGTGTTTGATGCTCGCCCCACAAAAGAGAAAATTACTTCGTCAATGCTAGAGAAGGCCAACGACTTCTTCGACTGGTGGAGCAAACAGAGGGCTGAAAATGGTTGGAGAGTTGATGTTATTGTGGAAACACATAGCATACTAACCACCAGCATGCGAATCATAGAATTTCAGGATGCACTAAAACGGCCAGCCCACATTTTATGGGACTCACATCACACGTGGATGTTTGGGTTGGAAGATCCAATCCATACATGGAAGAATATCCGCCCCTGGGTATCCCATATACACATCAAAGACAGCACCCGAACGAAAGACTCAAGCAAACCGACTTACACCCTACCTGGCCTAGGCGAATTCCCATTCTCTGATTTATTTGCTGAGCTGAAACGCTCCGGTTTCAGCGGCCCCGTAAGCTTAGAGTGGGAAAAGCACTGGCATCCCGACTTGCCACCGCTTAACGATTCGATCAAAGCATGCAAAATCTTAGGGTGGTAAACCTATGACGAGTTATTCAACTCCCCTTTAGATGATTTCGTTAACGAATCGGCAAACCACTGCAAGTTCTTCATCCAACCTACTTGCCAAAGAATCCCCTATACTAGACACAAATGAAGCCCAGCCCTGAAGACTGAGCCTCTGGAAAGAGTTGATCTAACGCGATGGCGATATAAAATACGAAAATCTTCTGATTTCCCCTAAAGACAGGAGCAAAAGAATTTAGGTTTTCAACATTCAAGTGGATCATTGATCCGAGCGGCCAAGTCCACGATACAGGATAAAGAACAGGAATCTAAGTTTGATAATCGATAAATCTTTGAGTCACAGCATTCCATATCGGGGCTCATAACCTGAAGGTCCTAGGTTCAAATCCTAGCCCTGCACCCATTTAAGGCCCACTTGAAAAAGTGGGCCTTTTTCGTTTATGGCAAACTTATACCAAGTGTACGGGGGGAAATACAAAAGGGGTCAAACCCCAATGGCACTTAGATAAGGCGTTTTTCTGAACGATCTGTGTCACTTTTTGCGTCTGCTTGGGGAAACAACCATTTGGTGTCTAGGTTTGGTCATAAGTTGGAATTTTTTGGGTCTTCTTTTCTTCACTCTGGGCTGGTATCGTCCTGGCCTGAGGGGGAGTTTTTCGTCATGGATAAGTTCTTCGATAGTGGCTTGTAGGCGAACTCTTTCGCCATATGTGCGTGTTCGGAATAGCTCGCAACAGCGCCTGAGAGCTTCGCGAGGTTAGTGTCCAAAATCTTTCGCAAAAAGGTCCAAGTGCCTCAAGGCGTTGGTGATTGTTTTATGATGTTTAGTTGATGTTGATGTCAATAGCCCC
>NZ_JACHVA010000007.1 GCF_014230055.1 Puniceicoccus vermicola
GTGGGGCGACGAAACGGCCATCAAGCCGGAATGCCATTTTCGAAGAAGCTTCTCGCCCAAAGGAGTCACTCCAGTCGTACGCCAATCGGCCAAACGTTTCCATTCGAGCCTCATCAGCGCCATCAACAACCAAGGAAAAATGCAGTGGATGCCGCTGAAGGAGGCGATCAACTCCGAGACCTTCCTGAAGTTCCTCCGGCAACTGGTTAAGTTCAGGAAGCGTAAGATCATCCTGATCGTCGATAACCTGCGGGTCCACCACAGCAAGCCCGTCAAGGAGTGGTTGGAGCAAAACACCCATCGCATCGAACTCGTATTCCTTCCAGCCTACAGCCCCGAGCTCAACCCGGACGAATACCTGAACAACTACTTGAAGCAGACCGTGACCGCAGAAGAAAGGCTCACCGACAAAGTCGAACTCGATGCAACCGTGAAGGTGAAAATGTTCCTGCTCGGGATCAGAAAACATCTCGTAAAATCCTTCTTCCGTCATCCTGCGGTCCAATATGCAGGCCTATCACCTATTTGATTAGCCGAGTAATAAGGTCGAACGGTTAAATTCCGAGGGAGAGTGGCTTGTGGTCATCGGGGCGAAATCGAAGATCAGCCGCTTTAGATCACCAAGGTCACTTGGCCTGATGATCCTAGAAATCAACCCGACGACAGAATCTTGCAGGCGGGTAGGGAAGTGTTTTACGATCTATATCTTCTGAAAGCCACAACTAGCCAAAGCGGGGATCCAGTCAGCTAACTCAATGTCTTTTGCGCTCCGTGCCAGTAGTGTGATCCTCTTCGACGACAAGCTAAGAATATGCTGGGTAGAAACATTGTAATCGTAGGGGGCTGTGGCTTGATCGGAAGGAAGCTGAAAAAGGAGTGGCCCGATGCGGTCTGGGTTGATCGGTTCCAAGGTGCCGATTTCGTATGCGATTTAGGCTGTCTCAATGGAAAAAATTCGGCTTTCCACTCGATCCTTCAGGTGGCAGAGGTTGTCATCCATCTAGCGACATCGGCGGATCCAGAGGAGCCGGAATCGATTCATTTTCAATTAGTTGTGGACACTGCGAAGTTGGTGGCCGCTTGCGATGCGGCAAATGTTCAGAAATTGATCATCGCGTCATCTGATTGGGCAGAACCGAAAGCTGCCCACTTGCGGATCAATTCCTACGGATATTCGAAACGGGTCATCGAGGCTATGGCCGAGATGTATTCCCACTGTGAAGGCCGTTTGGCCACAGCCATTCGTATTGGATGGGTTCCTGATGAATCTGTGGACATCGATGAAGCGCCAGACTGGTTGCTGGATAACTATTGGAGCGATGCGAAGCTGATCAAGGAGTTTTCGAGGGTTATCCGAAATGAACCTAACGACCGTTCGAAGGGTGATGGTGAAATATCGTCCCCGAGTGCCTGATTGAAGACCTTTGCAGAATCGAATGAATAAATTGATTACAGAATGGAAACTTGGCTGGGGCGTTTTTCTACGATTCCTTCTCCTTTACGTCGTCTTGGCTATTTTATCCCTCCTGCTTATTCCTGCCAACGCATTATGGCAGTATAGCGCTTCCTGGCCGTCTTGGAGCCGAGTTCCGGTCATCTTGATCGGTTCTGTTTTCGTTCTTTATGTATTTCCGATGATATTTTATTGGGCTGCGCGAATGACGGGATATCTTCAAGGATCCGACAAGGGCGAGTTTGCCAAAATGAAGAACATCGAAAGGGAGCGAAACGAGTTCGGAGAAAAAGACCCATGGGAAATGGACAATTCCACCGGGAGCGAACGAGAGGATTAGTCGATTTAAATTCCCTGCCTTGGGCTTGAGTCTAGCAGCTCACGGGAATACTTACTGCGAGATGGAGGGAGAAATTGGAAAACCGATCGCATTGGAAGCCTACGAACAACTTGCCGATTCCTACAGTGCTCAGGTTGAGGAGAAACCGCACAATGCCTACTATGATCGTCCGGCAGTTTTATCGTTGCTACCGGATTTGAAGGGGAAACGGCTACTCGAAGCGGGGTGCGGCCCAGGAATTTATCTAAAGGAGATGACTGCGCTCGGAGCCGAAATGCCGGTGGGGGTTGATGTAAGTCCGCGGATGTTGTCTCACGCGAAACGTCGTGTAGGCGAGAGGGCCCGATTGTATGAGGTCGATTTAAATCGGGGACTTTCATTGTTCGAGGATGAATCATTCGACATCGTGGTTAGTCCTTTGGTTCTGGATTATGTCTATGACTGGCGGATGATCTTCTCAGAATTCAATCGAGTGATGGCAGAGGGGGGAACTTTGATTTTCTCGGTAGAACATCCATCATCCGATTATCGGTTGCGTTCGGGGGAAAGCTATTTTTCGGTTGGGAGAACGGAGCTCGTTTGGAAAGGATTTGATAAACTAGTCTTGGTTCCTTCGTATCGGAGACCATTGCAGGAGATGCTTAACCCTCTCATTCAGGCTGGGTTTTTCCTGGAGAAGGTTCTCGAGCCGTTGCCCACCGAGGAGTTTCGGGAATCGAACAGAAAAGAGTTCGATCATTTGTCCACAAGCCCTGGATTTATCTGTTTCAAAGCGAGAAAATGAAATCGATCATCCTTTACGCACGCTGAATAGAAGAATGTTTCAATATCCAATTTTCGAGACAGCGCTCTGTATCATCACCGTTGCTCTTTTATTGTTTCTCGTTCGAGTTGTCCGGCAACGAGGTTGGGTTCGTGCTACGGGCACCTCTCAGCACTCGGCAGCAGCCAGATCAGGGCAACCTGAGAGCCTTCCCGTAAAATGGTAAAAATTAGCTGTATTGCGATCTATACTGGGGGGTTGTCTGCCCTCCAGGTTTTGTTTTAATCGAATGACTTGCATATGGTGATATCTTCCGAAAGACGTGTTTTTGTAGCTGGCTCCACTGGGGCGATTGGGCAGGTCCTTTGCCGCCTATTGATCGAAGATGGATGGCTCGTCGTGGGAACGACGCGCTCAAAGGAAAAAGCAGAACATCTGCGAACTCTGGGCGTCGATCCGGTCGTCGTGGATGTTTATGATCGAGAAGCTCTGATGAGTGCGGTCGATGCCGCCAAACCGAATGTGGTGGTTCATCAGTTGACGGATTTGCCCAAAGATTTTACGCCCGAAGCCATGACTGTGGCCCGCCCGCGTAATGCGCGGATACGTGAGGTGGGGACGGATAACCTCGTCGCCGCCGCTGTGGCTGCCGGTGCGAAGCGTTTTGTGGCTCAGAGCATAGCTTTCGCCTATGCTTCGGGCCAACCACCGTTCTCGGAAGAGTCGCCCTTGGATGCTTCGACCTATTCCTCGGTCATCCATCTCGAGAAACGAGTCTTGGAGTCGGATCTTGAGGGGGTTGTTTTGCGGTATGGCAAACTCTATGGCCCCAATACGTGGACTCTAGACCCGCCAGAGGAGATCCCACTGCACGTGGAGGCGGCTGCCGATGCGGCCCGGCGTGCGATGACGCTTGGCCTTGGGGTATACAATCTCGTTGAGGATGAGACTACGGTGACCAACTCGAAGGCAAAACGTGAGCTGGAATGGAAACCTGAATTTCGGATGCCGGTCTCCTAGGTCGGTTGTCGGTTGTCGGTTTTCTGTGATCGGTGGTCGGTGGTCGGTGGTCGGTGGTCAGTGGACGGTCGTCGGTGGACGGTTTTCGATGGGTCGGTATTCTGGGAAAAGGGGAAGAGCCAGCTTCGCTGGCGACCGCTGATGTTCGCTTATAATCGCTTATGGGGAGAGTAGGACTGATGAGTGATCGGTCGTATGGATCTGGGATTGGGATTTCGCTATCTTATTAGCGGATATTAGCGAAGATAAGCGGTCTCCGGCTTTGCCGGATTCTCTTCCTCTCCGAGATTGAGGTTTTTATTTCAGGTTTCAGGTTTCTCCATTTTATCCTTCTCTCCCATAGTTGGAACGGTGAGGCAGCGCGGCGACTGAAGTCGCCGGTCCCAGTGGGGATGCCGGGTGTCGGCGTGCATATTTCAAAGTCGATCGTTCAATATGCCCGACTGGGGATGCGGGGGACTCTTGTTGGAAATGTCGGTTATTTTCTAAGTGTCAGAAGATCAGTGACTAGCGGGGATCGGGTTGAGGTTGGCACAGTAACTGCGGCGACATGATTTGATGAAACATACATTCAAAGAACTCTACCTCGCACAACTTCAGGACCTTTACAGTGCGGAAACTCAACTCATCGACGCTTTGCCCAAACTGGCATGGAGAGCCCGCGATGAGGATTTAAAGAAATCTTTTGGCGAGCATTTGGAAGAAACCAAGGAACATGTCGCCCGGCTCGAGAAAATTTTTGAAGGGCATTCCGGCGCTAAGCCTGGTGGTCACGATTGTGAAGCCATGAAGGGATTGCTCAGGGAAGGCGAAGAAGCCTTGCAGGAAGAAGGCAAGGATGTGGACGGCAAGAGCGGCATCATGGATGCGCACCTCATTGCGAGCGCCTATCGTGTCGAGCACTACGAAATCGCCGCTTACAAGATTGCGATTTCCATGGCCAGGGCTCTGGACGAGAAAGCCGACGCGAACCTTCTGTCCGACACTCTGAAGGATGAAAAGGAAGCGGCGAATCTTCTTGAGAAGATGGTGGACGGAACGGTGTTCACCAGCGGACTCCACGAAGAGATCGCAAACGGATAATTTCAGTTGGTTTCGGTCGGAGTGGAGATTTGCATTCCGAATGAAGCAAACGCGAAGACGAGTCGTGATCTTGCTGAGTTCACGGCGCGGTTTGACGAACAATAGCGCCCGTCTTCCCATGAGTATTGATGAAAATCAGTCATGGGAAAGGCGGGTTGCTTTTTTTTTGCAATTCGCAGAGCTCTCGGAGTCGCCCTCCGGACTTCGAGGCTGACAGCCTCAAGCCTCGCGATAGACCTTCGTCTAGCTGACGGATTGACGCCAATGGTTTCCTCGTTTCTATCCCGGTTTTCCTTGCTGCTCAGATCCGGATACAATCATTCGAGGCCGATAAGGACGGGAAAAAATTTGTATCCAGCTTGAAATCTGAGAAGGAGAATGCTGTTTACTCACTCAGAAATGATTGAATACATCAAAGATATCGCTCGCGGAGTTTGGAAAGGGGCGATGGATGATCACCTTACGATCGTTGCCGCTGGGGTCACTTATTACCTGATCCTCGGGATCTTTCCGGCCATGGCGGCTTTGATTTTGATTTATGGGCTCTTCTTTGAGCCTTCGCAGATTCAGGAACAGTTCAACCAGATGAGTGGTCTCCTGCCGGACAGTTTGCAAGAGGGCATTCTCTCGCAGATGAAGGATATCTCGAAAAAGAGCGGACAAGCGGGACTGGGAGGAATTCTGAGTATTCTTCTGGCGGTCTGGAGTGGCTCGAAAGCCTCAAGGGCATTTATCCAAGCTCTCAACATCACCTATAATGAGGAGGAAACCCGTGGATTCTTTCGAGTGATGAGTAATGGGGTGATCCTGACATTTTCAGGGCTGGTTACGGGGACGGTCGCCTTGGCCTTAATTGCGATTCTTCCCGTCGTCCTGAGTTTTTTGCACCTTCAGAAAGAATCTTTCTGGATCATTGAGATCATTCGATGGACTCTGCTGGTCTTTCTCTTCATGACGATTCTGGCGGTCTATTACCGTTTTGCACCTGATCGCAAACCGCCCGAGTGGAGATGGGTCACTCCGGGTGCGGTCGCGGCTACCGTTTTGTGGATCATCGCGAGTAATGTCTTCTCGTGGTATGTGGGGAATTTCGGGAATTTCAATGAGACCTACGGGGCTTTTGGAGTCGCGATCATCTTCCTCTTTTGGCTCTATTTCTCCTCGTTCTTCATCCTGTTGGGGGCTGAGCTGAATATCGCGATTGAGAAAAAGTTGCGTCACTAGTTTGTCGGTAGTCGGTGGACGGTGGACGGTAGTCGGTGGACGGTGGACGGTGGACGGTGAAATCGAAGATAAGCGGTTTCCGGCTGTGCCGGATTCTTTTCTTCTCCGAGATCGAGGTTATTGTTTCAAGTTTCAGGTTTCCGACTTCTCGATTTCATCATTCATTTCCGCTGGATGGCTAGGGCGTGGCCGTGGAGGAGGGCGTCAGCGACTTTGGCGCGGGCTCGTTCGAGGATACGGCCTAGGGTCGCCCGGGAGACGCCCATGCGCTGACCCGCTTGGGAATGGTGGAGTCCTTCGTGGTCGACCAGGCGGAGGGCTTCGAGTTCATCGGCCTGGAGCTCGATGGTCGATAGACCCGCGGCTGGGATGCCCTGGGGTTTGAAAAGGCGAACCTCCGGATGGAACTCAACAAATCTGCATTTACTCGGGCGCATGGGAACTTGACCTGAAACTGTAATGAGCATATGCTCATTAGCGACAACAAAATAATGCGATGAACACAGAGTTTCAGGAGGAGGGGAAAGAGCATTGCGGCTCTTTGGTGCGGGTTGGTTTCCCGTTGGAGAACGGGGGCGATGGATCCCGTATCAGTTCTGATTTTGGCACGGCCGCAATCATTCTCCTCGTGGACTGCGAGTCGGGTGAAGAGGCGATGATTGGCAATGAATCTCCGCATTGTGGAGAGGGTCACTGTGGACCGACAGACGTTTTTGTCAGCTTCGGTCTGGATGCGGTGGTCTGTCGAGGACTTGGACGCGCGGCGCTGCAGCGACTGGAAAATTCAGAAATTCAGGTGTTCTACACGGAGGAGGAATCCGTAGAGAAGGCATTGAAGAAGTTTCGTCACGGGAACTTGGCCCCGTTCGACAAAGAGTTCATTGTCGAAAGCTGCGGTTGCGGAGATTCTCCGTGAAGAATGAGTCGTGATTGAGCCGGACATTTCCCGCTTGGGAAGTTCCGGTAAAGCGGTCCGATTAGGCGGAAGGGGTCTGCTCCGGAAATATACAATTTTCGACGAGCTTTTGAGCGCTCTCGAGGTCTTGGATTCCGTTGGCGATGATGAAGTCGTAGCGCAGGTCGAGAGTCTCTTCCGGATTAAGAATGACGGCACTTTCTCCGACAAAGGGCAGGGCGATGCAGGGCATGTCGGGGCGGTAGAACCAGTGGGTTGGGAAGTGGGGGTTTCTCGGGTTGTCGCAGCAAATCAAGGTCGTTTCGGAGTCAGAGTTGTCGTGAGAGCCGACTGAGGCCATCCAGGGTGCCGGCTTCCCGTGGATCTTTTCGAGGCCTCGATTGCCGTCGGCGAGAAACGAGCCCACCGGTTCCCATTCACCTTTGCCGAGGAATTCGCGGTGCAGGCGGAAAAAGAGCCCGGTATAGTGGGAGCCTTGCAATCCTTCCTCGGATTCAAAGGTGCCGAGGCGAAGAGTCTTGCCGCTCACGTTTTGAATTTGAAAACGAAGATGGAGTCGCCAGCAGTTGGCGTTGGGAAAGACTCTGGCATCGATGGAGCGTTGCTCCCGAAAGGTGGGTTCGCTGTGTTCGTTCTTCCATTCCAGGGACTCATGAAGGACTGCGCCGGTTTCGTCGGAAGTCACTTCAGTCCAGTCGAGGTGATTCTGTGTGCCGAAGTTTCCCCGCATGCGGTAGCCGTCTTCCTTCCGGTAAGTATTGCCCCCCCCAGAAGTTGGTCCCGTTGACAAGGGTCATGGTCATCGAAAGGGCGTGGTGCCATGGGTGGTCGTTGGGGCGATAGTTCGTGATGACGTTTCCGCGAAGGTTGCGGATCGGATGGAAGTAGGGCTTGGGGGATTCTTCGTTGGGAGCCTCCGACCGGGCGACGTAGTGAAAGAGAGGCAGATCTCCCCAAAGAAACTCGACGGAGTCGTCGGGGTGGAATTTTAGGGAGGCGCGGGTGTGGGAGGTTGAGGATGACATGGGAATTGGATAGGTTTTGCGGATTGCGTGAGCTGCCTCGAGCAAAGTTCGAGGCTACGTAGCATCGGCGCTTCGCCGATGAATGGAGAAGTCGTGAAGGTTCGGCGATTTTAGAGGAAGTTCCCCGGCGGTTGCGGTCATCGAGCAAGGCTCGATGCTTCTATGGTGATTTATGGGTCAAGTCATAATCGCGATAATGTTATGTTTATTTTGAGCGATTGATCTTAGTGGTTTCCGCATTTGAGTATCCGGGGCTATGTAGCCCTCGGGACCAACTTCTATCCGTGCCGGTCTAGCCGGTCACCTGATGCCAAATACGCCTGATCGCAGGCTTGAATATGCGGTTTCATGATGACGCCAATCTACAAGAACGAGTGGGATTTACCATCTCCAGCATCGAAACGGGCCATCAATCCACCAAAGTCAGATAAAGCTCAGATAGTTTGATTGGTAAAAGTTCTCAGGCAGTCTCTTTGAGGAGAGCCCCAGCGGGGAGTTCGTCTTTTTCCAAGTACTTCCACAGAGCCACCAGTAGCTTGCGCGCCAGAGCGACGATGCCGATTCTTCGGCTGCGTTTTCCCCTGGCGAAGTTGTTGTCGAACCATTTGGCCAGATCCGACTGGGGTTGGTTCCTCAGCCACGACCAGGCCAGCTCGATCATCAGGGCCCGGACCTTGGCATTGCCGGCTTTACTGATGCCTTGTTCGTTCTTGCTGTCGCCGCTGTCGTAGGGGGAGCCATCCAGACCGGCGCAGGCGCCGACTTGCCGGACGTTGCGGAACTCTCGCCAGCTGAAGAACTCCTCGCTTAAGGTCATGGCGCTGATGACGCCAACGGCCTTGAGCCGGGTGAGCTTGTGGGCCTGTCGCTCGGCCTTTGTTTGGGGCTTTGCGATTCGGGCAGTCCGCGCACGTTCCAGAGCCTTGAGTTGGGTGCGGGCAAACTCCACGCGTTCGTATTCGCGGGCGATCTCGCTGCGTATATGTTCCGGGAGGGGGCGGTTGTCCCAACCGAGCAGCGAATCGAGCCGTGTATCGAGCTTGCTAAGTGAATCGAGGCGAAGTCCATGCAAAACAAGCAGGCTTTTGATCCGGGCTGTGCCCGCACCGATCTCCTTCTTCAGTCGCTTGATCTCTCGCTCGCGCCGACGCAGGTCTTCCTGCTCCACGCTCGGCACGCGCACGACAGACCAGAGCGTATGCTCACCGCCGTGGTAGCGAATCAGCTGACGCAGCAAGGCCTTGGCGTCCAGGCGGTCAGTCTTGGCTCGGCGTTTGCGGCGGTTCACCTCAATGCTGGCGGGATCAACGATGACGTTGTTGATCCCCAACCCCTCCAGCCAGCGGTGGATCCAGAAACCGTCCCGGCCCGCTTCGTAGACACTGAAAACCTCAATGTCTTCGCCTAGCTGCCACTTGTCCCGAGTCGCCTTCAGGGCCGATTGAAAGGCCAACTGATCACGAGCCTCGATCGTGATCAGCCGTATCTTCTCTCCCGTCGAGAAGGCCAGCTTCCATTTAGTATTGCTCAGTTCCAGCGCCATGTATAACTTCATTTTTTGAATCTTTCTTTCAGGTTCATTTTTTCAGGTCCGGGTCCTCTTAACCCGGGCCTGTTTAGTATCCGAAAGAAGAGGCCCCAAGAAAAGCAGATCCCTCGGATCCGCTCATAGCATCTAC
>NZ_JACHVA010000008.1 GCF_014230055.1 Puniceicoccus vermicola
GTGGGGCGACGAAACGGCCATCAAGCCGGAATGCCATTTTCGAAGAAGCTTCTCGCCCAAAGGAGTCACTCCAGTCGTACGCCAATCGGCCAAACGTTTCCATTCGAGCCTCATCAGCGCCATCAACAACCAAGGAAAAATGCAGTGGATGCCGCTGAAGGAGGCGATCAACTCCGAGACCTTCCTGAAGTTCCTCCGGCAACTGGTTAAGTTCAGGAAGCGTAAGATCATCCTGATCGTCGATAACCTGCGGGTCCACCACAGCAAGCCCGTCAAGGAGTGGTTGGAGCAAAACACCCATCGCATCGAACTCGTATTCCTTCCAGCCTACAGCCCCGAGCTCAACCCGGACGAATACCTGAACAACTACTTGAAGCAGACCGTGACCGCAGAAGAAAGGCTCACCGACAAAGTCGAACTCGATGCAACCGTGAAGGTGAAAATGTTCCTGCTCGGGATCAGAAAACATCTCGTAAAATCCTTCTTCCGTCATCCTGCGGTCCAATATGCAGGCCTATCACCTATTTGATTAGCCGAGTAATAACCTGTATCGATATTCCCCGGCTATCTATGTAATCTTCATTCATTGAAAAATCACGGTCATCATAATTTCCTGAAATGGGGGCTGTCCCAATATTCAACAATGCATCCTTTATGAATGCATGAACCTCCCAATATTCTTTTGAAAAATCACCCTCCGAAAAATCTTTGGAATATGTAGGCGGATTATAGTGACGTTCAAGAAGGTCATCTATCGTCGATTCATTGACTATTCGGTACTTCATCTCTACCTCAACTACTGAGTCCCATAGAGCTGCCCCAAGGACGTCAGGTAGTATGAGCTTTGGACAGCCGGATTCGAGTTGGGATCGGGATTGGATTTCACTCAATCTTTAGATTTTGCGTTTGCCTTTTTTTTTTGCCGTCCGCTCGCGATATCAAAATAACCCTGGGATTGGATTTTATCCGTAAGCGCCCAGCGCCCCAAAAAGTGACACAGATCGTTCAGAAAAACGCCTTATCTAAGTCCCATTGGGGTCAGACCACAATGGCACTTAGATAAGGCTGGATTCATGGATTTTGTATTGCCAGAAAGCAGACAGGGATCGCCCTAGGCGATGGATTCTGCAAGCTTTTGGTGTGCAACAAAACAACCTGTTTCTTCCCGGTTTTCACCGCGCCTTTGGGCGAAGCCCTAAATCTGCCCTCAAGAGGCTTGAGGATAGTCGCAATTCGATCATGAAGGGTCTTCCGGGTCAACTGCCGTATGTTTTCGAGGAGGCGTTGCCTTTGGAATCGATTCCGAAGCGTTCGAAGGAACGCGATCGTGGGTTCTCTTCGGCGGTTACGGTTTGGCACATGATCAGTCAGGGCATGGGATCGGGCACTCTTCGAGCGGGGTTGGTGGAGATCAATGCCACCTTGAGGTCCATGGGCAAGGAAAAGCTCTCGAGCAAAACCGGAGGCCTCTGTCAGGCTCGACAGCGTTTGCCCGAATCGACCGTATGCGC
>NZ_JACHVA010000009.1 GCF_014230055.1 Puniceicoccus vermicola
GTGGGGCGACGAAACGGCCATCAAGCCGGAATGCCATTTTCGAAGAAGCTTCTCGCCCAAAGGAGTCACTCCAGTCGTACGCCAATCGGCCAAACGTTTCCATTCGAGCCTCATCAGCGCCATCAACAACCAAGGAAAAATGCAGTGGATGCCGCTGAAGGAGGCGATCAACTCCGAGACCTTCCTGAAGTTCCTCCGGCAACTGGTTAAGTTCAGGAAGCGTAAGATCATCCTGATCGTCGATAACCTGCGGGTCCACCACAGCAAGCCCGTCAAGGAGTGGTTGGAGCAAAACACCCATCGCATCGAACTCGTATTCCTTCCAGCCTACAGCCCCGAGCTCAACCCGGACGAATACCTGAACAACTACTTGAAGCAGACCGTGACCGCAGAAGAAAGGCTCACCGACAAAGTCGAACTCGATGCAACCGTGAAGGTGAAAATGTTCCTGCTCGGGATCAGAAAACATCTCGTAAAATCCTTCTTCCGTCATCCTGCGGTCCAATATGCAGGCCTATCACCTATTTGATTAGCCGAGTAATAAGCTGAACCGGGAACTCGAGAGATATAGATATCTTTTTACGATTTACGGTTAGGGTGACGACAAGCAGATCGTTTTCCCAAGGCATCATTCTTTGCGAAATTAGAGCCGATCGGCCAATGCTTCCGATGCCTTTCGACGTGCTCAAGATCTGAAACAAGCAAGGGATGAGTCTAACTTGAGGAAGAAGGTTCCGGGGGAATCCCTGCCACCACTCCAAAGGGACCTCCGTGCCTAGAGCACGAGCCGTAGCACTGCTTCTTCGACTGCCTCCACCGAAACATTCTTGAGATCGCCTTGCTCTCCCCGGATGGAGACATTCTCTGGTTTATCGAAGGGATATGGGCCGTAGAGTTTGGGGTCCGTCGGACCAAAGACGGCGATGACGTGACGATCCATGGCGGCGGCGAGATGCATTGGGCCACTATCGTTTGCCACGACGACTGCGGCCTCACGCATCACAGACGGCAGAGAGGCCAAGGGCACTTTCCCGCGGTAGTCGACGACTGTTTCCGGGAAATCTCCCTTTTCCGCCAGCGGTTCTTTCCCGGTGCCAAGCCAGCCGATCGTGCGATCTGGAAACCTTTTCGCCAGGGATTGAGCAAGGTCAGCAAAGCCCTGCCACTCTTTTTCCGCCCGTCGGCTTTCGGGGAACAAGAGGATAGATCCCGGAGGTGGACCCTCGGGCAGCTTCGGACTGTTTGGAAAACTCAGAGCTTCCGGATCCAAGTCGTAGAGGCCTAATGGGCGTTGGAACTGCCGGAGAATCTCTACCGCGTGGTATGGCGGTGGACCCGGCGGAATAGGCACCTTGACCCGATAGAAAAACTTCGATCCCTCACGGGCATCATAGCGCCCGATCTTCATCTTGGAACGCGAGAAAAAGGTCATGATCCCGCTCCGGGCCAAGCCCTGCATGTCCAGAGTGACGTCGTAAATCTCCTTCCGCATTTCCCGACAGACTCTAAGAAATCCGCCCGGACTCCGCTCGAAGCGAAGAACTTTCCGAGCCAGACCCGAGGCTTCGACCATTCCGGCAAAAATATCACGGGCGACCCAATCGATCTCCACATCCGGAATCTGGGTTCGAATTCGATCCACCACCAGCAGAGCGTGAACGATGTCGCCAAAAGAGGAGGGCTTAATAATGAGAATCCGCACGAACTTTCTCAATTTGAGGAGCACCCGGGGATTCGGCAACGAATAATATTCACAGCTTTGGCTCGGGGATCGAAGAACCTAAGCTGACCGTGCAATGAGGCTGCCCCTCCGACGAATGCCCAACTGTCAAAATTTAGGTTGGAGAGGCGGACGGGTTCAGGTTGGATAGCGACAATGTTTCTCCTCGTCCGAGTCTTATCTTTTCTTGTTCGCATTCTTCCTGATTTTATCCTTCAGGGGATCTGTCTGGGGCTCGGCATGTTCCTCTATCTCCTCAAATCGAAGAGGAGGATCGTCATGTCCAACTTGGCGCACATCTATCCGGATCTCTCGGAGAAGGAACTTCGCCGCCTGGCCCGAAAGAATTGCATTTTGACAATCGAGATGGGTCTCTTCGCCCTCGCCTCGCCCGGGTTCGACTCCACCAGCATCCACAAACGCTTGAAGTTCGGAGAGGACTTTGAGGAAAACTACCACCGAGTCGCCGGGACCTCACCGATGCTCATCCTCCTCCCCCACAACTATCTCAACGAGATGGTCATTTTCACCCCCAACATGCTGGGCTTGGAGAAAAAGAAAGCGGCCGCGATCTTCCGTCCCATGGATGATCCGAAGCTCGACGACTGGATCCGCCAGACCCGCGAACGGGGCGGACTGAAACTGCTCTCCCGTCGCGGCGGACTCGAAGCGGCAATTGGCCACCTCCGGGCCTGCGGCCACCTTGCGATTCTCGCCGACCAGAGCGCCGGCGATTCCGGCATTCTCGGGCGCGTCGGCGGCCGAACCGCTTCCCTCTCCCCTTTTCCCGATCTTCTGGTCCGGAAGTTTCCGGTTCAACTCGCTTTCGTCTACATTGAGCGCACTGGATTCTTCCGCGGAACCCTCCATATGGGGACTCCCAAGGATCGCGACCGTGAGCCTTCCGTTCTTTTCGCGGAATGGATGACCGAGAAACTTCAGAACTCCGAAGGCTGGGAAACGAACTGGCTCTGGATGCACCGTCGGTGGAAGACCCAGCGTAAACCCGAGAAACGGCTTCGCCTCGAGCAAAAGCGCGGCATCTCCTCCGACTTCTACCCAATCCCCGACGACCGCTCCCGCGCCGACCGTTTCTACCTTCGCCTACCCAACTGGCTGGGCGACATCGTTATGCTCACTCCGCTGATTCGGGCGATTCGCAAGGCCCGGCCCGATGTCCGACTCACCCTCGTCTACCGTCCTCAATTTGAATCCCTGATCGATCTTCTTCAAATTCCCTGCGACGATCGCCTCCCCGCCGACAGCCGCAATGCTGAAGGTCGCAAGCTCTTAAAAGACAGACGTCACGACTACCCCGATACGGCCATCCTTTTCACCAACTCATTCCGCGGAGACAAGGAAATGTGGACGACCCGCGCCGAACAGAGGTTTGGGATCAATCGTCCCGGCAAACCACGCCCTCTTCTCACTCACTCGTGGGAGATGCCGGCGGACCTCGACGAACAGTCAATCCATCAAACCGAACTCTGGAACCGCTTCCTGCAACACTTCGGTCTACTCGAAGAACCGGATACCCAACCGCTGAACGGCGACCCCGTTTCGCCAGACTCCTTCCGTATCGGTCTATTCTCCGGCTCGGAAAACTCGCCGGAGAAACGCTGGGCCCCTGAGAAATGGATCAGCCTCGTCGAGAAACTCCTTGCTGAATATCCATCCGCGGACATCGAACTCTACGGCACCCAGGGAGACCGTGAAATTACCGAAAAGATTCTCTCCGCAGCCAATAACCCACGGTTAACCGATTACGCCGGAAAGACGAACTTGGCCGAGCTCGGTGAACGGGTGAGAAACTGCCGTTTCGCCATCGGCAACGATTCCGGAGGCATGCACTTGGCCAATGCTTTGGGCTGCCCCGGTGTGGTCCTGTTCGGACCAACCAACCCCGTTCGTACACGCCCCGTTTTCGATGATCCCTTGGAGATTGTTCAGGCTCCCGATGCCTCTCCGACCGGGGGAGGGACCATGGAGGCCATTGAGGTCGGTGAAGTTCTGGCGGCGACGCGGAAGCTCGTGGACGTCCCGGGAAACTGAGAAATTTCTGCTTAGTGACGACGCACCTGCAAAAGGCAAAGAGCCGCCAACCCGAGAGGCAGCAAAATGCTAAAATTTGACACCGTCCAGGCCAAGGGAACCAAGATACAAATAAAGATGGTCCATTAATAAAGCTTATTCGCCCAAGACAGCAATCCCCTCCCACGCCTAACGACGGCCCCCTCTCCTTGTCTTTCGCCTATCTCAAGACCGAGTGGCAAGCAAAGGGAGGAGTCTGGTTTAAGATGCCCTCGGTACTCCGACTCCCATCCTTCCAAAGATAACCTTAAGCATATCTATCTAATTTCGATAAGAATGTACGGGAAAGGCTTTGCTGGAGCGCGGAATTGATTCATCTCCGCATGCCGCTCAGTTTTCTCACCTTGGGATCCGAAAAGGAGACCGTTCCAACGCAACCTTTCCAACGGGGCGGAATCAATTCCGCGCTCCATCTAAGACCCGCGTCAGCGGGGGGTTCGAATGCCCCCCAAATCTTCAAATCGACCCACTAAGAGCCGATCGCTCTCTAAAGCTCTTCGACGCTCACGTCGTGACTCGTGCCGTTGATCGCCACCTTCATGCGGGAGAACCGTCCAGAACCAACCGGAGTAGCCGGGGCAGGAGCGGCCCCTTGAGGAGCGGCTGCGGCCGCAGGCTTTGCGGCGGCCGCGGGAGCCTCCCCTTCAGCCTTTTTCTTATAAAGGTTCTCAATCCCCTGCGGGAACATGGCCCAGATGACGCAGTGCTCTTCGTCGTCCGGATACCCTTTTTCGCGGAGTTCGGCGGCGAGCTGTTCCATGCGTGGCTTCTGCAGATCTGCAGGACGGCAGGTGATCGGGTCTTTGCCGGTCTTCTTGGCGGCCAAGTCCCGAACCTCCTGATTCACGGGCGCAGGAGTCTGGCCGTAGTAACCAAGAGCGATATCCATGGCTTGCGGGGAGAAGTTCTTCCAGCGACCAAATTTAACGTTCAGCATGGCCTGCACCCCAACAATCTGAGACGTCGGTGTGACAAGGGGAATCCAGCCGAGCGCTTCGCGGACCACCGGGATCTCGGCAAAGACCTCGTCGAACTTGTCCTCCATCTTCTGCTCTTTGAGCTGATTGCGGAAGTTGCTGAGCATCCCCCCCGGAACTTGGTAGAGCAGCGTATCACTATCAACGACCTCATTTTTGTGAGCGGTGAAGTCGGAAAGCTCTCCGTACACAGTTTCGAAATATTTCCGAAGCTCGGTCAACTTCTCCATCTTTTCTTTGGAGTCATAGTCGGGCTTGCGATCAAAGCCGGCGAGAAGCGCCATCATCCGAACGGTATCGGGCTGCCCCGTTCCATTGGCGAAAGGAACGATCGAAGTATCGACCGCATCGACGCCTGCCTCAATGGCGGCCATGTAGGTCGAGGCGCCCAAGCCTGCGGTGTCGTGAGTGTGAATCCAAACCGGAATCTTTAGGCGCTTTTTCAGGCCGGAAACAATCTGACTGGTCACATGCGGAGGGATCAGACCCGCCATATCCTTGATGACAATGGCATCGCAGCCCATATCGGCCAACTCTTCCCCCAGGCGGATGAAGGCTTCAACATCATGGACGGGGCTGGTCGTGTAACAGATAGTCCCATGAGCCTGCTTGCCAGCACTCTTGGCGGCCTCAATCGCGCAACGCATGTTCCGGGGATCGTTCAGGGCGTCAAAGATGCGGAAAATATCCATCCCATGTTTCGCCGAGTTCTTGACGAAAGCCGTGACGACATCATCCGGGAAGTTCTGGTATTGGACAATGTTCTGCCCCCGCAAAAGCATCATGTGAGGGGTCTTCGGAGCCGCCTTCTTCACCGCGTCGAGGCGGTCAAAGGGGAACTCACCGAGGAAACGCAGCCCGGCATCAATTGTGGCTCCGCCCCAAGTCTCAAGCGCTCCGAATCCGAGAGAATCCAGTATCGGGGCGGCGGGCAGCATCTGCTCTGTGCGCATCCGGGTAGCCGCGAGCGATTGGTGACCATCCCGAAGAACAGTATTGTTGAAAATAACGGGTGTTTTGTTTGCCATAGTGAGTGGAATTTAGGGGAGATTATGCAATAAAGTCGGAATATATCTAGAAAAAAATCTTAACCCAAACTGATTTCAGCAGAAATTTTACTTATCATAGACACGCATCGCGGCGCTTAGCATGCGGGCCCATCTGAAGTCTATTAAGGCTAATTTGGACCTTGAAACCCTACAGGAAACGCCAACGATCATAACATCTAGAAAATGGAACGTAAAAACAACTCACTTCTCCCCTTTCGCCTCCCTCTTGGCCTCATTTCACTGGCCAGTTTATTTCTCCTTTGCTCTTGCGCCACCACGGCACCCAATGAGCCCGAGACGGCTCCCGGTCCAGACCGGGCTGAAATGGCCAAGCGTTCCGAAATCAAAAGTGAACTGAACAAGGTGTTTGAACCGATCGATGAAAAATCGGAACTCCTTGAATCTCGATAACCTCCTATTTCATCTCGCATGCGCAAAATTTTCCCATTCGCTCTTCTTCTCCTCACCCTCGCCTCCTCCGCTTTCGCGGCGGCCTCCGCTCAGGACATGCGCGATGCCCGCGAACGCATCATCGAGCGCCTGCCCGAGCTAGAGAACCTCTGGAACCGCGGCCTGACCGGTGAAAGCAACGAAGGCTACATCGTCGCCCGCTCATCCCTGAACAGCACCCAGATCGGGTGGATCCAGGCCGAAAACCGCGATAGGGTCATCCTCTACTCGTACGTTGCCGAACGAACCGGAAGCGATCTCTTTGAAGTCTCCCGCGAACGCGCCGCCCTGATTGCCGAAATGGCCAAAGGTGGCCTGTGGATCCAAGACGATTTCGGAAACTGGAAACGGAAGTAAGCGAGCTTTCGATTTTGCCACCGGGATTACACCGGACAAGGCTGCGATGCCGTTACTGGTGTAAACATACGGTGACCCCTCAAGAATATATCCCCCGCCACGCGGTAGGCTTCACTTCCGAGTCGAAAGGGTTCTAGTTGTTACACGGCTCACGCTTGTGGTTCAGCAACTATGGCAAGGGGTTCGGATTGACCGGAGGGGTAACCCGCCCCGCGAAGCGCCCCCCCTCCTACGAGCACATCCTTACGCACAAATTCCTAGACCAACGTTGTCCTGTAGGAGTATGCCAAAAATGGAGTGCGTTTTCGAGACCGTCCAGAGCCATAGGCTTGTGTGTAAGGATATGCCTGCGAGTAGGAGAGGAGTTTTCGATGAGCTGTTAAATCCTGACGAGCTATCCAACCTAAAACTCTTCCCCTGCTTGCAGGGGAAGTGCTTCCATCGGAAGCGGAGGGGTTCTGACCGCAACACGGGCTCTTCACTGAATTCAGCAACTATAGACTGTAAGTACAGACCTTCGGGGGGAACCTCCCCACCAGCTGACGCTGGTCCCCCCCCTCCTACTCGTAGGAGGGGAGTTTTCGATGGGCTGTTAAATCCTGACGAGCTATCCAACCTAAAACTCCTCCCCTGCTTGCAGGGGAAGTGCTTCCATCGGAAGCGGAGGGGTTCTGACCGCAACACGGGCTCTTCACTGAATTCAGCAACTATAGACTGTAAGTACAGACCTTCGGGGGGAACCTCCCCACCAGCTGACGCTGGTCCCCCCCTCCTACTCGTAGGAGGGGAGTTTTCGATGAGCTGTTAAATCCTGACGAGCAATCCAACCTAAAACTCCTCCCCTGCTTGCAGGGGAGGTGCTTCCATCGGAAGCGGAGGGGTTCTGACCGCAACACGGGCTCTTCACTGGATTCAGCAACTATGACTGTAAGTACAGACCTTCGGGGGGAACCTCCCCACCAGCTGACGCTGGTCCCCCCCTCCTACTTGCAGGAGGGAAGTTTTGGAAGGGAAAAGCAGAAAAACCCAGTCAGTCCAGACGGCAACGCAACTCCCATCTCCCAACTCCAATCTACCATTCTCCATATCCCATCCCCCATCTTCTATCTCCCATTCTCCCCTCTCGCCGAAAGGCTGATCCTAAAACAACCTGCCCCCCCAAAAAAAGAATGCCTCCCCTGCGAACAAGGGAGACATTCTCGGGAAAGTATAAAAAGCGGGTTTAGCGCGAACGACGGCCCTTGGCCAATCGTTGAGCGACCGCGAAACGGAGACTTCCTTGGATTTGGTCCAGCTCGTGTGGATCGAGATCGGGCTTTCCTTCGGCTTCAGCCAGGTAACGACGGGCGCGCTCTTCAGCCTTACTCACGGCTTCAAGATCGATTTCCTCGACGTCAATGGCCGCCTCGGTGAGAACGCGAATCTTGTCTTCGCTCACTTCAGCAAATCCCTTATCGACCGCCAGAAACTGCTTTTGCCCTTGATGCTCGACTTGAACATCACCGGCACGCAGGAGAGTCACCAGCGGAAGGTGTCCGGGAAGGATGCCGATCTCCCCTTCAACCGTGTTGAGAACGACTGAGTCGGCCTCGCCGTCGAAGGCGGTTCTTTCGGGGGTAATGATCGTCAGTTTCATGCGGAACTTTCCGTTCGAAGCTTACTTGGCCTTCTCGACAGACTCGAGGACCTCGTCAATGGAACCCTTGTAGGAGAAATCGTTCTCAGAAAGGTGATCGAGCTCGCCGTCGAGAATCATCTTGAACCCACGGATCGTCTCCGAGACGGCAACATATTTACCGGCAAATCCGGTAAACACCTCCGCCACGTGGAAGGGCTGGGAGAGATACTTCTGGATCTTACGAGCGCGGAAAACGGTCTTCTTGTCTTCTTCGGAAAGCTCATCAATCCCGAGAATGGCAATGATGTCCTGCAGGTCCTTGTAACGCTGAAGAACGTCCTGCACCCCACGGGCAACGCGGAAGTGCTCCTCTCCGACAATCGAAGGATCGAGCGCGTTCGAAGTCGAAGCGAGCGGGTCGACAGCCGGGTAGATCCCGAGCTCAGCGATCCGACGTTCGAGAACGATGGTCGAGTCAAGGTGGGCAAAGGTGTTGGCCGGAGCCGGGTCAGTCAAGTCATCCGCCGGGACGTAAACCGCCTGGAATGAAGTAATCGAACCTTGCTTGGTCGAAGTGATTCGCTCCTGCAGGTTCCCCATTTCTGCGGAAAGGGTTGGCTGGTAACCCACAGCGGAAGGTGCGCGGCCGAGAAGAGCCGAGACCTCAGAACCTGCTTGGGAGAAACGGAAGATGTTGTCGACGAAGAGCAACACGTCCTGATTTTCCTCATCACGGAAGTATTCCGCCATGGTCAAACCACTCAGACCGACGCGCATACGAGCGCCGGGAGGCTCATTCATCTGACCGTAAACGAGGGCAACCTTGGAGTTTTCGATGTTCTCCTGGTCGATAACCCCCGAATCGGACATTTCGTGGTAAAGGTCATTCCCCTCACGAGAGCGTTCCCCCACCCCGCAGAACACGGAGAAACCACCGTGCGCCTTGGCGATGTTGTTGATGAGCTCCATGATGACGACGGTCTTACCCACACCGGCACCCCCGAAGGCACCCACTTTACCCCCCTTAATGAAGGGGCAGATCAGGTCGATAACCTTGATCCCGGTTTCGAGAATGTTGGCTTCCACGTCTTGGTCGACCAATGCTGGCGGCTGACGGTGGATGGGGCTGCGCTTGGTATAAGTGACTTCGCCCCGCTCGTCGACTGGGTCACCGGTGACGTTAAAGATGCGACCGAGAACTCCACGTCCCACGGGAACCGTGATGGCGTCTCCGGTATCGACTGCGTCGAGCCCACGGACAAGGCCTTCCGTGGAGGACATAGCAACTGCTCGGACCACTCCTTCTCCGAGGTGCTGTTGCACTTCGAGAACAACCTTCTGTTTTTCGCCACCCACTTCGAATGAAGTGGACAGAGCTTGATAAATCTTCGGCACATTGTCTTCGTCAAACTTCACGTCGACGACAGGGCCGATCACTTGCACGATCTTTCCGATATTTTCCATGGGAGGGTCAGTGATTACTAATTTTAATTGAAGAAGGTAGCGGCGGAAATTTCGAGAATCTCCTGCGTAATGGCGGCCTGACGGGCCTTGTTGTATTCGAGAGTGAGGTCGTCGACGAGGCTCTTAGCGTTGTCCGTAGCCGACTTCATGGCGACCATCCGGGCACTGTGCTCGGAGGCCTTCGCGCCGAGGATCCGTTGGTAGATCGCCTTGCGAATGAAAAGATCGAGAATCGTCGAAACGACTTCTTCCGGGCTCGGCTCGAAAAGCATTTCCCGATCGTCCTTGGAAGGTTCTCCGAACTCACTTGCGTGCTCGGCGATGAACTCCCGAAGGCTGGTCAGGGGAACCAATGGAGTGAGCCGGGGCTCCTGCGCCAAGGTGTTGATGAACTGGGGAGCGAGGATCTCGATCGTATCGATCTCTCCCTTGCGGAATTGTTCATCCATGGCGTCGATGATCGGACGCACCTCTGCAAAAGTGGCGTTATCCGAAACGGTAAAATCAGCGGCGAGATCGCGTTGCGTGCGAGTCAGGAATTGGCGCCCTTTCCGCCCGATGTTGAACCAGCGAATCGGAGTCGTCTCGTCCAGAGTCAGAATCTTCCGGAAGAGGTTCGAATTGAGCGGGCCGCAAAGGCCGCGGTCCGAGGTGACGAGGAGAATCCCGCGTCGCTTAATTTCCCGATTTTCGAGATACGGGTGCCAGGATTGCTGCTCTTCAAATCGGGAGCACAGGTTGACCAGAACGGATAGAAGCCCCCGGCCGTAATCACGACCTTTGAGGGCCACGTCCTGGGCCTTTTTCATCTTGGACGCCGCGACAAGCTGCATCGCCCGTGTAATCTGGGCGGTGTTCTTGACACTCTTAATCCGGTTCCGGATGTCGCGCGTGTTAGCCATACCGATTTAGTTCTCGATCTCGAGGATTAGGTTCAAGCGAAAGTGCGTTTCCACTCTTCCACGGCAACTTTGAGCTCTGCCGTCACCTCGTCAGTGAGCTTCGCTTCCGTGCGGATTTTAGTGAGGACGTCGGCCTTCCGATCAGTAAGGTATTCCTCAAGGCTCGCGGTTCCTTCTTGGACCTTGTTGACCTCGACGTCGTCGAAGAAAGCGTTCTCCACCGACCAGAGGATCGCCACCTGCACTTCAATGGGCTTCGGCGAGAAGGCGGGCTGTTTAAAGACTTCCACCAAGCGGGCACCGCGGTCGAGCTGACTCTTGGTCTTGGCATCGAGGTCGGAACCAAACTGGGCAAAGGCTGCGAGTTCGCGATACTGGGCGAGTTGCAGCTTCACCTTACCAGCGACCTGCTTCGCCGCCTTGATCTGGGCTGCGGATCCCACACGGGAAACGGACAGACCGACCGAAATTGCGGGACGAACACCTTGATTAAAGAGGTCCGTTTCGAGAAAGACCTGACCGTCGGTGATGGAAATCACGTTGGTCGGGATGTAAGCCGAAACGTCACCGGCTTGGGTTTCAATGATTGGCAGAGCGGTCAACGAACCATTTCCGTATTTCTCTCCGAGACGAGCCGAACGCTCGAGGAGCCGGCTGTGGAGGTAGAAAACGTCACCCGGATACGCTTCACGACCGGAGGGGCGCTTCAGAATCAGAGACATCTGGCGATAAGCCACGGCGTGCTTGGAGAGGTCATCATAAACGATGAGCGCGTCCATGCCGTTCTGCATGAAGTATTCTCCCATTGCCGCGCCCGAGAAAGGAGCGAGGTATTGGTTGGCAGGGTTATCGCCAGCCGGAGCGGTAACGATGGTGGTGAACTCAAGAGCGCCAGCCTTTTCAAGGGCATTGATCGTGCGGGCCACGTTCGAGTTCTTCTGCCCGACCGCAACGTAAATCGAGTAAACGGGGCGGAAGTCGGGATCTCCGGATTCCATTCCCACGCGGTTGATGTTCGCCTGATTGATGATGGTATCGATGGCGATCGTGGTCTTCCCGGTCTGGCGGTCACCGATGATGAGCTCGCGCTGTCCACGACCGATCGGAATCATCGAGTCAATGGCCATGATCCCGGTCTGCAGCGGTTGGTCAACCGACTTACGGGAGATGATCCCAGGAGCGATCTTCTCAACCGGATAAGTCGTTTCAGATTCGATGTTGCCCTTGCCGTCGACCGGATTCCCGATGGCGTCGACTACGCGTCCCAGAAGAGCTTTGCCGACCGGGACGGAAAGAAGGCGCCCCGTCGTTTTGACGGTGTCCCCTTCACGGATGTTGGCCACATCCCCGAGGATGACGGCACCGACTTCATCTTCCTCCAAGTTCAACGCGATCCCGTAAATTCCGCCGGGGAATTCGATCATCTCGTTATACATCACCTTCGAGAGGCCGCTTACGCGGGCCACGCCGTCGGCGGTGGAGAGGACGGAACCGACGTTCGACTCCTGAGTCGAGGTTTCCAGATTGGAAATCTCTTTTTCGATCTGTTCGACAATGCTGCTCATGATGGGAAGTGGGAAAAATTGAAAAGGAGTGGTATTTACAAGGGCTCAGCTACCAACCGCTGCAAGCCTGGATGGAATGGAAATTTCGTAAACGTCGTCACCGACTTGAACACGGGTTCCGGCGATCATGGAAGGATCTTCATGATTTTCGACGGTAATCGATCGGCCGTATTTGGCCGAGAAACGGGAGCGGATGCTCTCGATCGAGCTTTCGCTCAACGCCTTCCCCGAAGTGACCCGGGCGGTCGATGCGGCAATCTCACGCTCGGCGAGGAAAGCCAGATAGTGGAGAACGTCGCGGTAATCCCGCGGCGGCTTGGCGTGCAGGGCAGCCAGCACTTCCCCTACCTTATCGGCAGACAAAAGCCCCTCGTCATCGCGGCAAATTGCCAACAACCGGGTCGCCAGTTTTCTCGCTCGAGGATTTTTGCGCATCGTTCGGAGTTATCGGAGAGATTCGGTAAGTTCGGAGGCGGCGCGATCGCTGAAGGAGGATTTCTCCGCGTCGGATAGTTCGCGGTCCAGCACCTTGCGGGTGGTTGCCACGACCAAGCGGGTCACTTCTTCGTGAACCTCGTCGAGCATCTTCTTGCGCTCGGCGGTGAGAGATTCCTCGCCACGGCGGATGATGTCTTCGGCCTTGGTGCGGGCTTCCTCGGTCTTGGTTTCGATGAGGGCCGCAGCCTGGGCCTTGGCTTCCTTCAAAATATTTTGTGCTTCAACCGATGCCTTACGAAGGGTCTCTTCGTGACTCTTTTCGGCTTCAGCGAGCTTCGCCTTCATCTCTTCCGAGTAGCGGAGGCCGTCTTCGATCTTCGTCTGGCGCTCGGAGACCGTGCGCAGGATCGGCCGGAATGCGAGGAAGTAAAGCAGCGCAGCGACGATCAGGAAGTTGATCGTCTGCCCAAAGAAAAAGCCAGTATCCAGGCCGAAGTGTTGGACGATCGTTTGGATCGGTCCACCGGATTCACCTTCGACAGCCGGTGCGGCGGCGAGGGTGAGCTGAGTCAGGAATTGGGTGAGCATGAGAGGAAAAGGGATGACGGCCGGACGAAGCCGAAGCAAGGTCCGACCGTCAAATTCGATTCAATCGTGTGTGACAGGGAGTTTAGCCCTGGTACAGGAACAACGAGTAGAAGGCAACCGCCTCAGCGAGCGCCATACCGATGATGCTCTGCACGAGGATCGCGGTGGCAGCACCTGGGTTACGGCCGACGGCTTCAACCGCCTTCGTTCCAACGAGACCCACACCGAGGGCTGCAGCGAAGCAACCTAATCCAGCGGTGAGGCCGGCTCCAAGATCGCCAGAGAGTTCTGCAAGGATGTTCAACATAGTATTTTTGGTTTTTTAGTTAGCGTTTTTCCCGACGCCCGGCACTCGGTGAGGATTGGTTACCTCTGGCACCGGTCCCGCCGGAGAAAGTGATGAGAGGATCAATGTCCGTGTTCTTCGTCTCCGTGGTTACAGATGAGGCCGATGTAGACGGCTACGAGAAGCGTGAAAACGAGGGCTTGGACGAATCCAATGATGACCTCAAGAAAGTAGAATGGGATCGGGAGGAGGAAGGCAAAGATCCCGTGCATGCTGGTGAGCAGGTTCTCTCCCCCGAACATGTTCCCGAAGAGACGGAAAGACAGTGAAACCGGACGGAAGAGGATCGAAATGATTTCGATAAACCCTACCCCGATAAAGATAATGGTCAGGAGATAATAGACCGGCATCGGAACATTCTCCTTATCCGCCTTGTTCCCGAAAATATCCTTCACGACGCCCCTGGGACCGACGTAAACGAAGATATAATAAAGCCACGCCACCATCGAGACCGCGGCAAGGGCGAAGGTCATGTTCAAATCCGCGTTGGCCGGACGAATCACATAGCGGAAGTGATCGTGGACCTGACCTTCCTTGCGCAATTCTTTGATCATGTCCTCCCGCTCCTCAGAACCTTCGGGGAGGCTGTTGAAAGCATTCTGCTGTTCAACCGAGTCGAAATGGATCTGGACCGTATCGTGACCGATGGTCCCGACGCCCGGAAGGAGTCCGCTCCAATTCGAAATGAGAATAAAGGTGAAGAGTCCACCGAGGAGCCAGAAAGTCGGTCCCACCATTCTCTTCCCGACGATCGGAGAGATCAAATCCCGCACACCGATGACAAGAGTCTCGATGACCACCTGCCCCTTCGAGGGAACCAGGGAGATTTTTCCAACCATCAAACGGATGACGAGGATGAGGATCAGGGAAATGACCCAACTGGTCACCATCGAATTGGTAATCGCGATCCCAAAGATTTCGCCGATCTCGTAAGCGTGAGGAGATACCGCGCCATCCGCCGCAGACGCCGCGGAAGCAGACGCCAATAGGCCAGTAGCAACGAGTAGATTTCGTAATTTCATCGAGAAGAGGAAGGGGGGAAAGGTCTAAGTTATCGGAAACCTTCGACAGTCGGGTCAACTCTCAAAGGCAAATAATTCAGAAACTTTGCCGATTCTAGGAATTTTCGTCGTCGCGGACGGGTTCTACGTTGCGAATGAAGAGATCTCGGAGCTGTTTCTCGCTGACCGGAGACGGCGAGCTAGCCATGAGATCCTGGCCTTTCTGCGTCTTCGGGAAGGCGATGACGTCGCGAATACTCGGGCGGTTGGCGAGGATCGCGGTAAGGCGGTCGAGTCCAAAGGCAATCCCCCCGTGCGGAGGCGCTCCGTAGGAAAAGGCTTCGAGCATGTAGCCAAAACGTTCCTGGACCACGTCCTTCGGCAAGCCGAGAACGTCTTCGAACACTTTCTTCTGCAAATCCGGTTGGTGGATACGAATGCTCCCTCCGCCGAGCTCCACCCCATTGAGGACGAGGTCGTAGTGCTGGCCACGGACGGCCTTGGGATCAGAATCGAGAAGTTCAAGGTCTTCGGGAACCGGAGAAGTAAACGGATGGTGAGCTGCCGTGTAACGACCGGCTTCTTCATCAAAGAGCATGAGCGGAAACTCGATGACCCAGAGGAACCGATAGTCCGCCGGATCGCGGGTGATCTTTCCGCGCTTTTCAAGCAGCTTGGCCGAATCCAGGCGCACACGTCCAAGAATCGTGCAGGCCGATTCCCATTCGCCAGCGGCAAAGAAGACGACGTCGCCGTCTTCGACATTCAAGCGCTCGCGCAAAGCCTGTTGCTCTTCCTCGGAGAGGAACTTGAGGATCGGTGACTTCCACTCCCCTTTCTCCGCCTTGATGAAGGCGAGCCCCTTGGCCCCGAGAGAACGGGCGGCTTCTTCCAGCCCCTTGAGTTCGCCCTGAGTCAGATCGGCGAGCCCCTTGGCGTTGATAGCCTTGACGACCCCACCATTGGCGATCGTGCCGGCAAACACCTTGAAGCCGGACTCGGCGAAGGTGTCGGAGAAGTCGGTGATCTCCATGTCAAACCGGGTGTCGGGCTTATCGCTGCCGAACCGGTTCATGACCTCATCGTAGGAAAGACGGGGGAACGGAGTCGGAACATCGACCCCGACCGCATCCTTCCAGACCCGCTTCATCAGGCCTTCGACCAAGGCATACATATCCTCACGGTCAATGAAGGACATCTCGAGGTCGATCTGGGTGAACTCGGGTTGACGGTCGGCACGCAGGTCCTCGTCGCGGAAGCAACGGGCGATCTGGAAATACTTCTCCACGCCGGCCACCATCAGCATTTGCTTATACTGCTGCGGAGACTGAACGAGTGCGTAATACTCATTGGGGTTCAGGCGACTCGGCACCAAAAACTCACGAGCCCCCTCCGGCGTACTCTTAAAAAGAGAGGGAGTTTCGATTTCGAGGAATCCAACTTCGTCGAGATATTGGCGCACGGCCTGCGTCGCACGGTGGCGCAAGCGGAGAACCTCCAGATTGCGCGGACGGCGCAAGTCCATGTAGCGAAAACGCAGGCGCAGGTCCTCGTTCACCTTGTCCGCCTTCTCATCGTCCATGGGGAACGGCGGGGTCTTCGAGCGGTTCAAGAGCTCGACCGAAGTCGCCGAGACCTCAATCTCACCGGTCTTCATCCGCGGGTTAATCGTTTCCGGCTCGCGGAGGACGACCTCCCCTTCCACCTCGAGGACGGACTCGGTCTTAAAATGGGCAAGAGCCTCGTCAATCGTCTGATTTCCCGGGTGTACGACGACTTGGGTCAACCCTTCGCGGTCCCGCAAATCGACAAAAAGAACTCCTCCGTGGTCACGGACCGAATCAATCCAGCCGGCGAGTACTACCTGGTTTCCGGCAGCCTCTTTTCTCAGCTCTCCGCAGTTGTGTGTGCGCTTCTTCATGGCAAAAAGGAAAAAGAAAACCTGACTGCCCACTACGGCACAAGCGCAAACCTCGAAAATGCGAGGATCGAGGACGGAAGATGGAAAATTCGGGCCGCTCCAACAAATTCTCGAGGCCGAGTCTACTCCAACCCATTGCCTCTCACAAAGAGCACAAAGCTCACAGAGGTTTTTCTTGAAATGTCCGAATGGGGCCCATCCGGAAACCGGAGGCCTCACCTCACCGATTTCCTCTACTAAAAACCAAGAACTCACCAGGAGCGCTGACCTTTAGGCGATTGGCACTAGATTAAGGGCGAACCCAAATTGGGAAATCGTAATTTTTGCGTAGCCACTTGGCAAAGCGAATAATCGCAGCTTTAACCTCAGGATCTCCTCTATGTCCGCAAATTCTTAGTCCCGATCGTCTCACCATTAAAATTTCCCATACGTAATGCAGGATCACGAAGTGAGTGGCAGCGAACGGATTTGGTCACTGCATCTGGAAAGATGCTCACTCGGCAAGGAGATCAGTGCGAATCTCACTCAGAGGCGTCGTCGGGGCATCGCCTTCCGAATTCTTGGCTTCTCTCAGATCTTTCAGATCCTCGTAATTCTCAAGATTCTCCTTCATCGCCAAAAACTCCTCATAAGGTAGCACGACAAATTCCTTTTTGCCTTCTTTTTCAATGACTTGTGGATGAATACTCATAAATATGCCTCCTTTCGATGTAATACACGGTAGACCACAATTTTCCCTTCTTCAATCTCGAATAATACTCGGTAATTGCCACTGCGCATCCGATATTCCGGGGGGTGATTCGTCAATTTTTTCACATCTCCCTCCAGATTGTCCTCTATCCGCTCGATGCGTCCCACAATTCTTTCCCGCTCCTTAAGCGGGATTGATTTGAGGTCTTTGATCGCCTTGGGCTTTAGCTCAGAGGTGTATTTCATTCGTTTGCATATCAGTTGGCATCTCCTTCTCTGAGTGAAGAGATCAACCATGTTCAAATTCAGCAATTTATTGGGGCTTCCGAGGCTAGGTCTTACAGAAGAATCTGAGGTTAGAAAAGAACTCACATACTGTTTCGGAGCAATCCGAATTTCCGGAAAAACATGCTCTGGTTAATTTAATGCCTGAATTGAGAGAGAGAAACCTCCGGGACTCCCCATCGAACCCCAGTACTAGGGTCCAATCCTGCCCATTGCCTCTCACAAAGAGCACAGAGCTCACGGAGAATATTTCACGGTGCATACTGAAGGGGGTCTGATCTGAAAACCAAAAGCCTTCCCTCGCCGATTTCTTCTACTAAAAACCAAGAACCCACCAAGAGCGCTGGCCTCTAGGCGAATGGCACTGGATTAAGGACGAACCCGAACTGCTGAACCTCCCCACCAGCTGGCGCTGGTCCTCCCCTCCTACGAGTAGGAGGGGAGGGAGTTATATTGATTGGTTTCAACTCCTCCCCTGCTTGTTTAAACCTTGAGCTTGTCGATAGGCGCGGGAGGGGTTCAGGTTCAGTCCTATTATCTGCAACCAAGCTTCGTAAGACGGCTCAAACCAATGTCATTCGACCTTTAGGCTGCGCCCACCCTGCCTTTCGGCAATCTTTGTGCCCCCTCTGAGGGAAGAATCTCCACACGGCGACTGAGGACCGTCGCCCTCCCACTCTATTCTGACCGATTTACGCAAACACCCAGACGAGGGCACCGGTGGAAATTAGCAGGAGCACCGACCAGAGCCGGTAACTCTGCCACCAAGGCATCTCGGCCAGCTCCCGACTCTCGGCCCGGTAGAACTCCTTGGTCCAGACTAGGGCTTGTTTTTCTTCTGTGGGTGGTGGGCCGCTGCGACTCACGATGACGAGCACGGCCATGGAGATGACAAAGAGGATCGGCCCCACGTAGAGGAAGTGCAGATCAATCCAACCCGTCACTCCCACGAATAGGAAAAGAACCAGACCAGCACCCGTGCCCCAAAGAACGCCCATCCAGGCGCCGCGCGCATTGGCCCCTTTCCAGAAGGCTCCGGCCACATAGGCGGCCACGATCGGCGGAACGGTATAGGAGAGCACCATCTGGAGGTACTGAAAAAGCGAGGCAAAGTTCTCGATCATCGGAGCCCAGAGGGCCGCCAGCACCATAAAGCCCCCGGTCACCCAGCGACCGACCTTCATCAAGGTTGCCCCGTCGAGGTCTGGCTTCCATCGGCGGACGAAATCCATGGTGACCAAGGTTGAAGCCGCATTGAGAGTCGAATCGATTTGCGACATCAAGGCCGCGACAAACCCAGCCATCACCAGCCCCAAAAGTCCGGCTGGCAGAAGCTCGAACATCAAGGTCGGATAAACGAGATTGGGGTCCGGCAAACCGGGAAAAAGATGAATCGCCATCGTCCCCGGCAAAACCATGAGGAAGAGAACCGGGAGTTTGAGAAAGGCGGCAAAAATCACCCCCCATCGTCCGTGATTCACGTTTTTTGCGCTCAGAACGCGCTGGGCCATGAATTGGTTCGTGCACCAAAAATAGAATCCCAACAACGGCACCCCGGTCAGCAATCCAAGCCAGGGCACCCCCGGATCTCCGAGAGGACGGATGAGGCTGAGCTGCGCCGAATCAATGCCCTCGGTCATCCCCGACCATCCACCCACCTCCTGGAAGGCGGTAACGGAAATAACCACCGCCCCAATGAGGAGGAGAATGGTTTGCAGCGCGTCGGTATAGATGACTGCCGCCAGTCCCCCGGCAATCGTATAGAGCCCGGCCACTACCGCGAGGACGGCTATGGTCACCGCAATATCGAGCTCGGGAAAAACCAGCTTCATCAGCAAGGCTCCCGCGAACAGGCTTCCGGCCGTATCGACAATGATGTTCAGGAAGAGAGTCAGCCCTGAAAAGTAGAGCCGCAGGCGTCCATCAAAACGCTTCTCCAGGAATTCCGGGAGAGTGAAGACTTGGGACCGCAGAATGAACGGAAGAATAAAAAAGGCGAAGATGACCAAGACCACCGAGGCCATCCACTCATAGTTAAAAACCGAAATTCCCTTGTCGTAGGCATCGCCGGCCAAGCCAATGAGGGTCGTCGAGGAAATATTGGAGGCGAAGAGCGAGACCCCGATCAACGGCCAGATCATCCCCCGCCCCGCCAAAAAATAATCCTCCGCCGAATGATTCTTCCCCGCCAACCGAATCCCGATGCCGAGAACAACGAGAAAATAAACGCCGATCAAAACCAGATCAATGGTCGCGAGCTCATAATGGGGTGGTTCGCTCATATAACTATAAGAGGCTCAAGCGATGGAAGATGGCAAAAGGTTTTTGAATGGGGAGAGCTACGTAGGTGGGTGAAGGGAGTTCGGGCTTGAATCAAAGGTGAACCTTTGTTCACTTAATCATGTTTACGATTCGATGGTTATGAGGATTCAAAACGGTTCTGATTGGATGCGCGTACCACAGGCTGCCAGCCTGTGCACCGATCCTACGCGAACAGGCAAGCTGCCTGTTCTACACTTCCGTTCAAACGTACCACAGGCAGCTAGCCTGTGCACCGATCCTGCGCGAACAGGCAAGCTGCCTGTTCTACATTCCCGTTCAAACGTACCACAGGCTGCCAGCCTGTGTTCTCCCATCAAAAACTCTCCCGCTCCAAAACCTCCACCTAACGACGGCTATTTCAATCCCCGCCAAGAGATTGCTGTTTCCCGGCGAAATTTGCCGCATTGGCGGCAGGAAGACTCTTGGTATTTTCTTACCTACTGTCTCGCCGATTCCCTTCCGCGACACGTTCTGTCTTCACTGAAAAGCCAACGGGAGCGCTGGCTGAAGGCACATCCGAGACCTTGGACCGCGGAAGAGGCCGCGGAATACGGAAATCGCTTCGGCAACCGAATCGATGAACTGCTCGATGCGGGTTCCGGTGCGTGCTGGCTGCGACGCAGCGAAATCCAATCCGTGATTGAGGAATCACTCCACTACTTTGAAAACCAGCGATACACCCTTGATCGCTGGGTAGTGATGCCCAACCACGTCCACGTTCTCGCCAAACCTCAGGGTCAATCCGAGATCGAAAAGATCCTCCACACCTGAAAGTCGTATACCGCGACACGGATCAACCAAATCCTTCGTCTTTCCGGACCTTTCTGGCAGGACGAAACCTACGACCACTTGGTGCGCAATCGCAGTGCGTTCTGGAGAATCCGGGAATACATTCGGCAGAACCCAGTCAAAGCCGGTTTGCGGGAAGGGGAATGCTTGACGTCTTCGGAGGGAGATTGAAGCGCAGATGCGGCCTTTCATGGCTAGAGGGGAAACAGGCTGGCAGCCTGTTCTACTTTTGCGGAATCCGCCCGTACCACATGCTGCTAGCCTGTGTGTCTTCGGTTTATGCAAGGGGAACGCACTTATCCAACGTGCAAACAGGCTGGCAGCCTGTTCTACTTTTACGGTATCCGCCTCGTACCACAGGCTGCCAGTCTGTGTGTCTTCCATTCGCACGCGAACCGCACTTGCCAAACGCGCAAACAGGCAAGCTGCCTGTTCTACACTTCCGCTCAAACGTACCACAGGCTGCTAGCCTGTGATTTTCCTCCTTTCCTGCCCTTCCCTCTATCCGGAGTTTCGGATTTTTCGGACTTGGTCGGTTAGGCGTTTTTGGTCGTTACTTTGCCTGACAGCCATGGCGTAGGCATCGGGGTCGCCGACGAAGAAGACTGCGCGCTTGCCCCGGGTCAGGGCGGTGTAGACTAGGTTTCTTCGCAGGAGAAGGAAGTGCTGTTTCATGAGGGGGAGGACGAGAACCGGGTACTCGCTCCCTTGGCTTTTGTGAACCGTGATCGCATAGGCCAATGAGAGGTCGCCGAGATGACCTTTGTCCACCGTGACCCGATTTCCAGTGAAATCGATTTCTAAGGCACCGTTGCCCAGATCGGTTCGGAGGACAATGCCGAGGTCTCCATTATAAATCCCGAGGTCGTAGTTATTACGGGTCTGGATCACTTTGTCGCCAACCGCAAACAAGCCGCCCTCCCCGGCCCGCTGGCCATTGAGACGCTCCTTGATCCGCTGATTTAGATTGGCCACTCCGATTGTGCCTTTGTGCAAGGGACAGATGACCTGAATGTCACGCACTGGATCGATTCCCGGCATGGCCTTGGGGATGTAATCCATCAAGCGCAAGACGCGGTCGAGGCAGGTATCCGGATCCTCGCCGAGCACCCACTGCACATCCCCATCGATCTCGGGGCGCGCAGGTGCGTTGCCCTTGGCGAAGGGAAAGGCCGGATTGCCGCCCAACACCTGATAGGCCAAATCGACGATTCGGCTTCCTCCCTCCTGGCGGAAGACCCGATTGAGCCGAACGACCGGGAAGCGCTCGGATTCGATCAGATTGCGCAAGACATCCCCGGGCCCGACGGAGGGCAATTGGTCCGCATCGCCCACGAGGAGAACGCTGGCCCCCGGCGCAATCGCGGCGAAGAGCGATGCGGCCAGACGCACATCGAGCATACTCACCTCATCGACGATGACAAAGTCCAACGGGAGCGTCTTCTTCTCGTGGTGAACGAAGCCTCCGGTGGCATGATCATGTTCGAGGAGGCGATGAATCGTCTTCGCGGGAGCTCCCGTTGCCTCACTCATCCGCTGGGCGGCACGGCCTGTCGGCGAAGCCAGCCCCACCCGGACTTTCTTGGCCTGGAGGATCGAGACAAGGGCACTGAGAATCGTGGTTTTTCCAGTCCCAGGACCGCCAGTGAGAATCGTCATTCTCCCTTTCAGCGCGGTCTTCAATGCTTCGACCTGCTCGGGGGCAAAGGCGAAGCCTGCACGTTCGGCGGCCCACTCGACCGCTTTCTCCACTTGGATTTTCGGCAGCGCCGAGTTGGCCCAGACCAGATTCAGAAGAGACTTCGACAAGCGAGCCTCCGCACGAAAGAGATCCGGACGTTGAATCAAAGTATCCGATTCGATCCCCACGAGTTGCTCATCTTTGAGCGCCCGCTGCAGGACCGGCTCTACCGAATCTCCGGGCAGGCCGAGGATTTCGGAAGATCGTGCGAGGAGATCTCCCCGGACCAAAACGGTATGCCCCTCCTCCGATGCCGCCTGGAGCGAATACGACAGGGCGGCCATAATGCGGTCCGGCCCGTCGCTCGGTAGGCCGAGATTGACCGCGATCTGATCGGCCGTGCGAAATCCGATGCCCTCGATCTCATCGGCAAGGCGATAAGGGTTGGCCCGAAGGATCTTCTCCGTGCTCTCTCCGTAGCGTTTGACGAGACGCAGACATTTCGCCGCCGACACGCCGTAGGTCTGGAGAAAAATCATCACCGAGCGAAAGGTGCGATGCTCCTCCCAGCCTTCTTTAATCTTCCGCGCCCGCTCCTTCCCAATGCCCGGCACCTCCCGCAAGCGCGAGGATTTCGTCGAGATCACGTCGAGGGTTTCCTTCCCAAAATGATCGACGATCTTCGCGGCGTAGGTCTTCCCAATACCGGGAATGAGACCACTGCCGAGATACTTTCGGATCCCATGGACTGACGAGGGCAGGTGCGATTGAAAATCCGAAACCCGAAACTGCTTCCCGTGCCGCGGGTGACTCACCCACTCTCCCCGCAGGATCAACGATTCGCCGCATTGCACTCCGGGCAAGACCCCGGTCACGGTCACCTTCTGTCGGCTGTCTTCCGGTGAAAATTCAGCGACCAGATACTGCTTCTCCTCATTCGAGAAGACGATGCGCTCAACGGTCCCCTTGAGCTGATCGGCCATTACGGAGAGGACGGGCCGGCCGCCATTTCCTCGCCAAACAATTCTCTGCCCAGAGCCGCCATATCGGTGAAGACCCAGTCTGCCGGGGTTTCCTGAAGCTGCTCACTCGTGTGACTCCCCGTCGCCACAACCGCGACCCAAAGGCCTCGCACTTTGCCCCCCTCGACGTCGAACGGCGAATCACCGATCATCAAAGTCTCTGCAGCCTCCGAACCGACCGTTTCCAATACGTGATCGGTGAACTCGGGCTCGGGCTTGCGAAAGGCTGTATCTCCCGCACCGACGATGGCCTGAAAATAGCGGGCCAGATCAATGTGCTCAAGAACCGCCCGGGCGTGCTCCCCTTTTTTATTTGTGAATACCGAGACCGGGACTCCCTGCGAAGTCAGGGCCTCCAGCAGATCCCGCACCCCCGGAAGGATGGAAACTTTCTCCAGCATCACTTCGGAAAAACGCTGGTCGAACAATTCCAGCGCCTTCTCGTAAGTTTCGTCAGAGGCATCGTCCCCGATCAATCGACGCATGGTCACCGGAACCGAGCCGCCCACCGTCGCCTTCACCTTTTCCAGACTCGCGGGCGGAAGCCCCAAGGTGTTCTGGGCAAAGTTGTAGGCTTCGTGAATCGCCTCAAAGTGATCGATGAGGGTTCCATCCAAATCGAACAGAATGTGGGAAAATGACTTCTTCATGTGGACTCGGTTTCGCTCTCGGATTCAGATTGGAAATGCGGAACTTCGTCCAGAAGCACCAACTCGTTGCGGTGGACCACTTCGTATTGCTTTCGGTCGGGAAGAAGCTCGCGGAGCTCCTCCGAGCGGCGGCCAGAGACCTGGTTCAACTCCTCGGGAGAGTAGGCAATGACTCCGTGGGCGAAGGTGTGGTCGTCCTCATCCCGGATTTCAATGACCGAGCCTTCTTCAAACTTTCCGCCGCAACTGGTCACCCCACTGGCGAGTAGACTCGTCCCCTTCTCACAAACAGCCTCGGTTGCCCCTGCATCGATCTGAATCCAGCCAGTGGGTCGATCAAAGAAAGCGAGCCAGCGCTTGCGGGAGGTCAGTGTTTCCTCCCCGGGGAGAAAGAGGGTCCCGGAAACGTCGGTCCCGGAGAAACGCCGGAGGAGCTTGGGGTTGGTCCCACTGCCGATAATCACGCCGCACCCGGAGCGATTGGCAATCCGGGCGGCCCGTATCTTGGTCACCATCCCGCCGACCGCAGTCGGGCTGTTCGTTCCGCGGGCCATCGCCTCAATTTCCGGAGTGATCGAACGGATGACCGGCTGCAATTCTCCGGTATCCAGATTCAGGAGACCCGGAGCCGTGGAGAGGATAAAAAGAAGATCGGCCTTGATGAGCGAGGAGACCAACGCACTGAGAACATCATTGTCCCCAAAGCGAATCTCTTCAGTGCTGAGGCAGTCGTTCTCGTTGACGATCGGAACCACACCGAGGGCGAATAACCGCTCCATCGTGTCCTTCACGGCCACGTGACGGCGACGGCCCCGGAGATCTTCCCGGGTGAGAAGGATCTGAGCCACCTTGTGCCCAAATGGATCCATGCACTCCTGCCAAGTCTGGGTCAGAATGCTCTGACCGACGGCCGCGCACGATTGCAACGTCGGCAGATCGGTAGGACGCCGTGAAAACCCCAAGTGCTTCATCCCGAGGCCAACGGCCCCGGAGCTCACCACGCAGACATCGACGCCGGCTTTCCGGGCATCGTCGACCTCACGGCAAATGGAGGAGATGCGGGCGCGATCTACCCCACCCTCGGCATCCGTCAAAATGCCGGTGCCGAGTTTGACGACGATTCTACGGAAGGACCGGGCGAGAAATTCCTCGGGCATATTCCGTGCGGGTCGCTCGCGGATCCTTAGACCCGGAGGAGCTCCTTTTCCTTGTGCGTAACGGCCTCGTTGATCTTCTCAACGAAATCGTCGGTCGTTTTCTGAATCTCCTTTTCCACGCGCTTCACGTCGTCTTCGGAGAGACTCTCTTCCTTCTCGGCAATCTTCAAAGCGTCCATCGCATTGCGGCGAGCCTGACGCACACTGATGCGGCCATCCTCTGCATGCTTGTGGGCGACCTTTACCAGTTCCTGACGACGCTCTTTACTGAGCTCGGGGATGTTGAGGCGGACTAGGGCTCCGTCGACCACCGGATTGATGCCGAGGTTCGCCTTCTGCAAGGCCTTCTCCACGTCCTTGATCACCGTTTTGTCCCACGGTTGAATCTGAATCGTGCGGGCATCCGGGGTGGTGATGGCGGCAATATCGCGGAGCGGCATCGAAGAGCCATATGACGAAACCTCAATGACGATCCCTTCGACCATGGCCGGAGACGCCTTCCCCGTGTGGAGGGAATTGAATTCCGCCAGAGTGTGTTCAAGGGCCTTTTGGGTTTCGGCAACCTGCTTCTTTTGAATCGTGTCGGTGTCCATGCCCAACAATGTAGCGCGGGTTTCCACGGACTGACGAGAGGTTTTTTTACAAAAGAACCTCTTCAAATCCCCCATTGCCAGAGCAGTATGGTTGCTGTAACTTATTTTTAGCAAGATGGCGAAATTCTCTACAACCCGCCTCGTTCGCGAAAATGGCCCCCTCCTTCTCGCTCTGGCCCTGAGCGCTGTCTTTTGGTTGATTACCTCACTATCGAAGGAAACATTTTATCAAAACGAGCAGGTACCTCCAGCCCTGCGAGTCGGGGGAATTGCCGCAATTTTATTTTTCGGAGTCATCCTCCAGGTCATCCTGCGGTCTCTGAGTCAGAGCAGAGCCGATCTCCGAGACGAACTCGGGTTTTTCAGCACTATTTTTGCGGAGGGCCCCACTCCCGGGCTGGTTATCGATGGAGAAAGCGGAAAGATCATCGACGCAAATCAAGCGGCGTCCCGTTTATACGGATGGTCGATCGAAAGTCTGCGGCAAAAAAACATGATGGACCTTGCCGTCGTCAACGAGGAGGCAGTCAAAAACCGGCTTCTCGAAATATCGCAGCATAGAAGCCTCCGATTCCGGACAAAAAATTATCTCCAAAGCGGGCGAATCTGCCCTGTTGAAATTGATGCAACCTTTCTGGATCTCAGTTCACGTAAAACTCTCGTATGCTTGGTTCGAGATTTAAGTACAGAAGAGGAGGTCCAACGTTCCCTTGAGGAGCAAAGGCTGATCACCGAAAGCCTCTTCGAATCGGCCCGGGTCGGTTACTGGGACTGGAATCTTACCACTCAACGAGTTTATCTCAGCCAACAGTTGCTGCAAATGATCGGCATCTCCGAGAACAGCGAGAAACCGCTCCCGGCCAACTGGGAAGACCTGGTCATGGAACAAGATCTACCCAAAATGATGTCCGAATACCAAAGCCACATCGATAGCCGGGGAGAATACCCGTTTTTCTGCGAGATTCGGTACCATCAAAAAAGTGGCAATCCGATTTGGATGATCTGCACGGGAAAAGTCATCGAGTGGGATACCGACGACCAGCCTGTTCGCATGGTCGGGTGCAACATAGACATCTCCGAGCGCAAGACCAACGAGCAGCACCTTTTTCTCGCGAACCGCGCTCTTAACTCAATTCGCGCGGGCGTCACCATTTCCAGGGCGGCGAACGACTACCCCATCCGATACATAAACCGATCCTTCGAAAACCTTACGGGCTATACTCATGATGAGGTTATCGGGAAAAATTGCCGCTTTCTCCTCCGGGATGACTACGACCAAGAGGCCTTGACAACGGTCAGAAAGGCTCTTCGGGAGAAAACCAACTGCCAGGTCGTTCTCAGAAACTATCGCAAGGACGGCTCCCTTTTCTGGAATCGCCTCACCATCTCACCGGTCTTCGACCACAATGGCGAATTGACCCACTTTGTAGGGACCCAAGAGGATGTCTCGAAAGAAATCGCGGCCCAACAAGAGCTCGTGCTAGCGAAAGAATCGGCCGAGCGCGCCAACCACGTCCGAGACGAGTTTTTGGCGATGATGAGCCATGAACTCCGCACGCCCTTGAATCCAATCATCGGGCTCGGTACTTTCCTACTCGATGAAACCGACGATCCCGATAAGAAGGACATGCTCAAGACGATCGTCGAATCGGGCTACCGCCAGCTCGGTTTGGTCGAAAACCTACTGTCCATCTCAGACCTCGCCAGCATGCGCCCGACGGAGAGACAACAGTCCCTCGACATTCAGGACCTGTTGGATGCGGTCATCGCGACAAACCATCGCAAGCTGAAGCCCGGAGTGAAGATCCAGACGGATATGGATCATTGCGATCCGGAGGTCTGGATCCGCGGCACCGAAAAACACCTCGAGCAGATGCTCGATCATCTGGTCGAAAACGCCTGCAAATTCAGCGAACACGGAGTCATCACCCTCCGGGCCTACACCGATCGACCCACCCAAGAGAATCGCAATCTGTATTTTGAAATCCAAGACCAGGGGGTCGGCATCTCGGAAGATGCCCTAGAGCGAATCTTTCGCCCCTTCGAGCAGGAGGACTCCTCCTCAAAACGAAAATTCCAAGGAGCGGGACTCGGCCTGGCGATCGCCAAAAAGATCGCCCTCATTCTCGGAGGAGACATCACCGTCTCCAGCGAAGTAGGAGCAGGATCCCGCTTTCTCTGCCGGATCCCACTGATTGAGAAGCCGACCGACGTCGCACCTCTGCCAGAGCCGATTCAGCCCAAGCCTCGGCCCAATTCAGCGGAGACGGGACGGCCCACCATTCTCATTGTCGAAGATCAGGAGTCCAATGCCTTTTTTGTCCAAAGCTTTTTGAAGCGGAAGGAAATGTCGACGATCCTCGCCGTCGACGGAGAGATGGCTGTCGCCGAGTTCGCGAAGAACGACTGTTCCGCAATCATTCTCGATCTTCACATCCCGGTGCTGGACGGATACGAAGTCCTCAAACGCATACGGGCCACCGAAAAAGGGGAAAACACCCCAGTCATCGTGGTCACTGCCGATGTGAATCCTGAGATCCCCGTCCGCTGCCGCGAACTCGGGGTCACCGCTTGTTTGACCAAACCGTTCGACATCAAGGAATTCTACAAAATTCTTCAGGATTCCCTCGGCGAACGACCCGATCAAAGCGAAACTCCGGAGCCCTCTCGTTCGCAACTCAAGGAGTAATCCGGCGCCCTACTTCTCTTGGGGAAGCAAGCCAAAGTGCCGGCACCCCTCTAGCACTCCGCTGGTGGCGAAAGCCTTCGCCGCATAAAACCGCTCTGAAGCCCCATTGGCCTTCATCTCTTGGGCAACCTTCTCCACCAGCTCGGAAGCGGCGTTTCCTACTGCAATCGACCGAAATCCAGCCACGAGCGCCGCATAATCATTCCCGGAATCCCCGGAAAAGACCAGCTCCTCCGGTCGAAAATCCGCGTGGGTCGCGAGCCAAATCAGGGCGTAGGCTTTCGAAACTCCAGCCGGGAGGAGATCGAGCAATCCATTCTGATTAAAAGGATCGACGCTTCCCATCGCCAAAAAGGGAAGCCCCTTTTCTTCGCAAGCGCGTCCCATTTCCCGAACCAACTCATCTACGCGCGAGTTGTCGGCAAAGTAGCTAATCTTAAAGGGACCTTGGCTTTCTGCCCCCTGCAACTCCAATCCATCGATCCCCGAAACCGCCTCCTCGACATCAGTGCGGTCGATCCCTCCCGACTTTTCGGAGAGGTGGTCGACATAGGGCTGGTAAAGCTCATAGCCGCCCCCCTTCGCCCGATAGATCGAAGTGCCGACATCGCAAATCAACCATTGAGGCTGCGGGAGGCCGAACTCCTCAATCGCCTCTAAAACCGACTCGAAATGGCGGCCGGTGGCAAAGACGACTTCTCTGCCCCCACTCTCGAGGCCCTTCTTCAGGATTTCCAGGTCTTCTCGATTCTCCGGACAATCCGGTAAAGGGATCAGAGTCCCGTCGAGGTCCGTGCCGAGAACTCGCACATCCAAATTAGATTCAAGGTTGAAAAGATTCATTCGACACAGAATAGTGAATGAGCGTTCCCTTCGGAACCTCTAAATTACCACTATGAGCCAGAAAAAAGGAATTCGAATCGCACTTCTCAGTCTCCACGGTCTGATCCGTGGCGAAAATCTCGAGCTGGGACGTGACGAGGACACCGGCGGCCAAACAAAATATGTTGTCGAGCTAGCCCGCGCTCTTGCCGAGCGCCCCGATGTTGCCCGGGTCGATCTGATCACCCGGCAGATCATAGACGATCGCGTCTCCGACGACTACGCCCAACCGGAGGAATCCATCGGGAACAATGCCTACATCATCCGGATTCCCTTTGGGCCCCGACGCTACCTCTACAAGACCAAGCTCTGGCCCTACATGGAGGTATTTGTCGACCAATGCCTCAACTACTTTCAGCGGAACCGCGCCGTTCCCGATATCATCCACGGTCACTACGCCGACGCAGGATACGGAGGAGCCCAACTGGCTAGACTTCTCGGCATTCCCTTCGTCTTCACCGGTCACTCTCTTGGCCGAGTCAAGAAAGAGCGCCTCATCGAAAGCGGAGTCGCGCAAAAGAAGATTGAATCGAACTATCGCATCACCCGCCGTATCGAGGCCGAAGAATTCGCTCTCGAAACCTGCTCGCTGATCATCACCAGCACCCACCAGGAAGTCCGGCAGCAATACGAGAAATATGACCACTACATTCCGGAACGGATGGAAGTGATCCCCCCCGGAGTGAATCTCGAATCGTTCCACCCGCCGCGGGAGGACGACGAGGAGCCCGAGATCGCCCAGAAGATCAATCTCTTCTTCGACGATCCCTCGAAGCCGATGATCGTCGCCATGGCCCGTCCCGACGAGCGTAAGAACCTCGAACGCCTCGTCCTCACCTACGGGGAATCTCCCCAACTTCAGAGGGAGGCCAATCTCGTTCTCATCATGGGAAGCCGGACGGACATCCGCGAGATGCCCTCCGGCCAGCGCGCGGTCCTGAACAACATTCTCACCCTCATCGACGTTTACGACCTTTACGGCAAGGTGGCCTATCCGAAGCACCACCGCTCAGATGACGTCCCAGAGATCTACCGGATGATCACCCGCAACCGCGGTGTCTTCATCAACCCGGCCATGACCGAGCCCTTCGGGCTGACGCTGCTCGAGGCGGCGGCCAGCGGTGTGCCCATCGTCGCTACCAACGATGGGGGTCCGAGCGACATCATTGCCAACTGTAAGAACGGGATCCTCATCGACCCATTCGATACAGATTCGATTGAGAAAGCCCTACTCCGCGCTCTCACCGAGCCGGAGACTTGGAACGAATGGTCGCGCACCGGTTACGACAACGTCCACAAATACTATTCCTGGCAGCGCCACGCCGAGCGATACATTCGCGACGTGAACGAGGTCCTTGACGTCTTCAAGAGCTCACCGTCGATCACCAACCGTAAGAAGACCCGCCCTCTGACCGGAGTGGACCGGATCGTAATCGCCGACATCGACAACACCCTCACCGGCAACGATGAGGCGATGCGCGAGTTCTTCGACCTTCTCGAAAACACCGAGACCGGCGTCGGATTCGGAATCGCGACGGGCCGCCGCTTCGAAGAAGTGATGCGCCTAATGGACGAGCACCACCTGCCACAGCCGGAGGTCATCATCACCTCCGTCGGCACCGAGATGTATTACGGGAAAAACCTGACGCCGGACGCCAGCTGGCGGAAGCACATCGACTTCCGCTGGGAACCGGAAAAGGTCCGAGCTGCTCTCGATTCGATCAAGGGACTATACCCGCAAGAGGAGCACGAACAATCCACCTACAAGATTAGCTACGGAATCGATTTCTCCGAATCTCCGAGCGTTGCCACAATCCGCCGAATCCTTCGTGAAAACGGAATCCGGGTGAAGGTCATCGTCTCGCTGGGCATGTTCCTCGACATCATTCCCGCCCGAGCTGGCAGTGGACTCTGCATCCGGCACATGGCCTTTAAGTGGGGCTTCCCCCTCGAGCATATCCTCGTCGCCGGAGACTCGGGCAACGACGAAGAAATGCTCGCCGGAAACACCCTGGGCGTGGTCGTGGGGAACTACAGCAAGGAGCTGGAGAAACTTCGCAAGTATCCACGCATCTTCTTCGCCGAGAAAGAGCATGCAGCCGGTATCGTGGAAGGCATTGAATACTACAACTTCCTCGACAAGATCCAGATTCCCAACGACCGCAACGTCGAACCGGAACAGTCAGAGTAATCCAAACTGATTGGATCATCGCCCACGCACAAGCGAAGCATTACGAACCGCTAAAGAAATAGACTGCCGGTGAATTTGATGGAAGAAAGCCGTCTCGAGTACGAGGCGACCCGTTCCCTTCGACGTATCCGTCCCAAGATCACGAGACGCATTGAGGAAGAAACTCAAAGCGATCTTGAGAGGGCGCGATTGCACGAGACGATCGACTATCGTCTCGACGAGCACTGGCTCACCCTATTCCGCCTCCTCTACCAGCTCTACGGACATCACTACGATTTCTTCTACTACTTGGAAGATATCGCGCTGACGGCCGTCGACTCTTGGCTCGCACGCCCGCGAGATCTGAAGGAGCTGGATCAGCGGCGTGAGAACGATCCGGGATGGTATCTTTCCGAACGAATGGTCGGAGGATCCCTCTACGTCGACCTCTTCAGTGGAGATTTGGTCAAATTGCGCGATGCGATTCCCTACTTGCGGGACTTGGGCCTGACCTACCTTCACCTCATGCCTCTCTTCGCCTCCCGCCCAGGAAATAGCGATGGGGGCTATGCCATCAGTGATTACCGAGCCGTCGACCCACGGTTGGGCACGATTGAAGATCTTCAAGCTCTCGCCAACGATCTTCGGGAAGTCGGCATCTCTCTGGTTCTCGACTTCGTATTCAATCACACCGCTGACGACCACTTGTGGGCGATCCGTGCGCAGGAGGGTGAACAGGAGTTTCTCGACTATTACCGGACCTTTCCCGACCACTCGATCCCGAGCCAATACGAGAGGACTCTACGCGAGATCTTCCCATCCGTGCGTCGGGGTAACTTCACGTGGGATGAAACCTTGAAGCGTTGGGTTTGGACGACTTTCAATAGCTTCCAGTGGGATCTCAATTACGACAACCCGGAGGTCTTCCGCGCCATGGCCTCCGAGATGCTCTTCCTGGCCAACACCGGAGTCGAAATTCTCCGCCTCGACGCGGTCGCCTTCATCTGGAAACAGATGGGCACCACCTGCGAAAACCTTCCCGAGGCGCACCTTTTGATCCAAGCGTTCAATGCGGTCTGTCGGATCGCCGCCCCGGGGCTCGTCTTCAAATCAGAGGCAATCGTCCACCCGGACGAGGTCGTCAAATACATCGACGCCAAAGAGTGTCAGATCTCCTATAACCCGACCTTTATGGCCCTCCTCTGGGAGGCCATGGCTACCCGTGAGACCAAACTTCTCGAACGCTCGATCTCACACCGCTTTCAGCTGCCCCCGGGCACGACTTGGCTCAATTACCTCCGCAGTCACGATGACATCGGATGGTCCTTTGACAACGGAGACTGCTGGGAGGTAGGGATCAATCCCGACGGGCATCGCGACTTCCTCAACCGGTTCTACACCGCCCGCTTCCCGGGAAGTTTTGCCCGCGGAGTCCCATTCCAGCACAACGTCGATACGGGGGACATGCGCATCTGCGGCACCATGTCCTCCCTCGCCGGCCTTGAAGAAGCGATTACGGAAAAGGATCCGGCCCTCCTGGATATGGCCGTGCGCCGTATGCGCATGGTTTACGGCGTCCTCTGTGCCGCCACGGGCATCCCCCTGATTTTCATGGGCGAGGAATGGGGCCTCCTCAATGACTACGACTTTGAGAAAGACCCGGACAAAGGGGACGACAGCCGCTGGGTTCACCGAGTCAAGATGGACTGGAGCCTCACACGCGAACTGAAGAAAAAGAAGTCCGTCCCCAAAGAGGTCTTCCTCACTCTTCAGCAACTGTTCTCCACGCGAAAAGAGATCCCGGCCTTCCGCGGCAATCGGATGCGTTTGCTCTACATGGTCAATCCTCATGTTCTCGGCTTCATCCGTTGGCACGACGCCAGCTTTGCCGCCATCCTCGCCAATTTTTCCGAGAAACCGCAGGAGATCGATCTTTCCGAACTCCGCACGATCGGCATGGGTCACTTCGTGAAGGACGCCCTCTCCGACCGCGAATTCAGTACGCGTAAGCTCGCCAAACTCGAGCCCTACGACCTTCTCTGGCTCGGAGAAGAATAAGCCACTCCGAAAGAAGCGAATGCTTTTCGGAGGGTTCAAAGAAACTTCTATCGAAGTTCCTCTACGAAAAATACCTCTCTACAAGCACACCCTCGCCTAAGAAGCCTAATTTCTCACCTCTCGACCCGTTTTTCCCAAAAAACCGATCAAGACAAAGATGAAGAAATACGCCAGCGGTACGAGGTAGAAGGCGGTGGCCAGACTCCCCGCAAGGTCTCCCCAGAATCCCATCAAATAGGTAAAGACCCCGCACCCGGGGACTCCTGCGCAGGATAGCAGAATAAGGAGCATGGTCTCATCCAATTCCGGCAAACGCTCAGCGGCGTGACTCTGGATACTGGGCCAGAAGGGAGCGGTCGCCAGACCCGAGAGAAAGAGGAGCAGATAGAATTGATAAAGCTCCGTGACCCAAGGCAAAAAGACGGTCACCCCGGTTCCGAAAACGGCCGCAATCAGGATCATCTTCCTCAGTTTTGCCTGGGGGACAAAGTAGCCCGCGCCCAGTCTCCCGATAACCATCGCCAAGGCAAAAATGGCGACACCGATTCCTCCGCCCCAAGCCGTTTCTCCGAAATGCAGCTGGATGTGGCTCGCACTCCAAAAGGTCAGACAAAACTCGCCTCCTCCGGCCAAAAACATCGCCCCGTAGAAGACCCAGAACCTCCGGCTCCGCGCGATTTTTCGGATCCGCTGCCAGATTTCGCGAACATCGGCCCGCTCCGCACTCTCTGCAGAATGCATCCCCGCGGGAGTTGGCCATAGGATCAGCAATGCAGCGAATGCCCCGACCCCGGAAACCACTGCGGTCAAGACTCTCCACGAATAACCGGCGGCCAGCATCCAACCTGCCACGACCACCGTGACCAGGATCCCCACCGACCAGAAGGCGTGGGAAATGTTGACGTATCGGCCCGGCTCACGCGGATGTAGGTTTTGCACAAAGGGAGTCGCCAGCCCCTCAATGACCCCTTCCCCGAGACCAGCGAAAAGCATAGCGAGAAACAAAAGGCCATATCCAGGCGACAAAGCGCAAAGCAGAATCCCCACGCTCATCAACAGCACCGAAGTTCCGAGGGTCCGGCGTGTTCCCCAGCGCCCGGCCACAAAACCGACGAGGAGCATTGCGACGACCATCGTGACCGTCCGGCCAAAGTGGAGTCCTCCCCCCGCCGTCATCCCGCCCGAAGCCAGATCAAAGTTCAACTCACGCGCGAGCTCGATCAGACAGACCGGGACCACGACTGACCCCGCTGCATAAGCAAAAAACGTCAGGTAGGCCGCGAAATCATAGCGGCCCAGGGAAAGCTTTCGCCCAGCCGACACGGTCTCACCAATTTACGTGGCAGGTGCCTCCGTTGAGCTGAAGACTCTCTGCGGTGTATTCGTGCAGCTCAATCTGGACCCCACTGGGATCGGTAAGCCAAGCCTGCCAAGAATGGTCTGCCCCCATCTTCTTCTCTCCCACTTCGTATCCGGCCGCTTTCACCCGCTCCAGGACGGCATCGATGCTCGAAACCTCGAGCGCAAAATGACCGATATTGCCCGGCTCTCCCGATTTTCCAGAAAAGACTTCGATGAAGGTGTTCCCTCCAAATTTGAGATAAAAACCAAATAGCTCCCCGTCGCGGATAAACTCAAAGCCCTTCTCCAACCCGAGACCCTCTTGATAGAAACGCAAGGTCTCAGACAAGCTTTCCGAATGGATGCAGATATGGGCCAAATGTTTGATCATGAATGTCAAAGATGGAGATAGGACATCCTCAAGCAAACGTATTGATCAATCTCGGATAAACAATCGTCGACTCGTCTCTCGACGGATCAACCGACTTTCCGAATCGGGTATGGCTTCAGCCTTACCCACGCATCATCGTCCGGACATCCGAATCCTTCCCGTAACCTCTCGACAAATCCCTCCCTCGCAAATCCGGCCCTTGCTCTGGGTTGAACGATTGAATGACATCCTTTCATAGGTCGGCGGCCTTATTCAACGCGCCCGCGGATAAATCGATCAGCGAATATGGTCGCTGAAAGTCCTACCTCAAATGGAATGGCAAGAAGTGAACGCTCTGAAGCACACCTTCAGCCGACCCCCAAAAAACTCTTCCTAGAGAACCTTCAGAACGCTCCCCTCGGTGCCATTTGCCAGCTTGAAGGCAGCGCCCGCGGTTTTCCCCGCGACGGCCGCTCCCAAGGGAGACTTTGCCGTAACAATCGAAATCTCCTCACCGTCAAAATCCAATGTCTCCCCTCCTCCGACCGGAGAGAGATAGAACCACTCGCGGAAGCCGCCGAGATCACATTCAAACAAGGCTCCCCGCATCACCCGATCACGGGGCACGATCATTTCTTCCTGAACAGATCCCAGGGTGGCAATTGCATCTGCCAGGGAATTGGCCATCGTCGCCTGGCCCGCTGCCAAATAGGAAGCCTCAAGCCCTTGCGTGTCGTACTTGGACTCCGCCCTCGCCTCCTCGTTCGTAGCATACTCCGCGGCATCCCGCGACGCCCCCACCGCAGTGTTCAATTCCTGCTGAAGCTTCTCCCGAAGAGCGTCGAATACCTGAGCTTTATCCATCCCCCTATTGAATCCGATGCGTGGAAATGCGAAAGCTCAAAATTTCGGGATCCGCGGCAGACACAGACTCTACCGAGATCAACTTGATCGGAGAGGTCCTGCCATCAACCAACCTTTCACCGGATTCTTCAATTCGATTGCTTTCATGCTAAGTACACGCAACCTCTCGGACACCCCCTCTCTCACACTCACTCAATCCTCAAAGAAAGGACAGAAAAGCTCCATGTACACGGAAGTAAAAGACGCCGAAGGCCGCATCACCGCGATTCAAACCGATGAGCCCGCAAGAGACATTCTCGACAACCCCTTGATCAACAAAGGAACGGCATTCAACGCTGAAGAACGCAAGGCGCTAGGCCTCTACGGGCACCTGCCCACTCGGGTCGAAAGCATGCAGTCGCAGGTGCAACGGGTTTATCGCCAATTCCAAAGCAAGAATTGTCCGATCGAGAAAAACATTTTTCTGAATACCCTCCACGACAGCAACACGACGCTTTTCTACAAGTTCTGCAGTCAGCACGTAGATGAAGTTCTCCCCATCGTCTACACGCCGACGGTCGGTGATGCCGTGGAAGCCTATTCCACTGATTTTCGCCGTCCATCCGGAGTCTACCTCTCCTACAACAACCGCGAATACATGGACGAAGTCCTGTCGTCGTTCACCACTCGTCAAATCGATTTCATCATCGTCACCGACGGGGAAGCGGTTCTCGGGATCGGCGACTGGGGGGTCGGCGGAATGGACATCAGCATCGGAAAGCTGATGGTCTACATCATCTGCGCGGGCATCAACCCGGCCCGGGTGTTGCCCATCCAACTGGATGTCGGCACCAACAACCCGAAGCTTCTGGATGATCCACTCTATCTGGGCTCACAACATAAGCGAGTCGACGGCGAAGAATATGACGCTTACATCGAACAATTTGTGAAGTGTGTCGAAAAGAACTTCCCCAACGTTTATCTACACTGGGAAGATTTTGGCCGCGGCCATGCCCGCAGCATTCTCGAAAAATATCGTCCGCAGTTATGCACCTTCAATGACGATATGCAGGGCACGGGCATCGTCGCCACTGCCAACGTCATCGCTGCGATTGAAGCCACCAAAACGCAATTCAGGGATCATCGGGTCGTCATGTTCGGCGCGGGCACCGCGGGCTGTGGCATCATGGACCAAATTCTCGACGCCTTTGTCGACAGCGGCATGAGTCGCGAGGAGGCATTGGAACGATTCTACATCATCGACCGAAATGGTTTGATCGTCGACGACATGGAAGACCTTCCCGACTTCCAGAAAAAATTCGCCCGCAACCGCGGAGAGCTTGCGGACTGGGAAGTCTCGGACACGGCCAACATCACTCTTACCGAGGTCGTCGCAAACTCCGGGGCAACGATCCTCATCGGATGCTCAACGGTCAAAGGAGCCTTCACCAATGAAATCCTTCGACAGATGGGGAAGAACACCCGTTTCCCGGTCATCATGCCACTCTCCAACCCGACTGCAAATTCGGAAGCGGAGCCCAAAGACGTGATTGAACAGACCGAAGGGCGGGCAATCATGGCCGCAGGCAGCCCCTTCGATCCGGTCGAATACCAAGGCAAGACCTACCAGATTTCACAGGGAAACAATGCCTTCATCTTTCCGGGCTTGGGTCTCGGTGCGATTGCCGTCAAAGCCACCGCCGTCAGCGACGGAATGATCCGAGCCGCCTCGCAAACGCTGAGCAGCTTCTCCCCGCTCCACGACTCACCGGACAATCCCGTTCTGCCTCCAATCCACGACGCTCCCAAGGTCAGCAAGGCCGTGGCGATCGCGGTCGGTCAGCAGGCGGTCAAAGAAGGACTCTCCTCGATGAAGGCCGAAGTCGATGACGTTGAAAAACTCGTCGAACTCGCCCAATGGCAACCGAACTACATCCCCGTTCGCCGCTAACCGGAAATTCATCCGACGATGTCAGAACAAACCACTGCCGAACTCCTTGTCCGGTGCCTCGAAGCGCATGAGGTCGAATTCGTCTTCGGGATCCCCGGAGCCAAGATCGACAAAGTCTTCGACGCGTTGGAAGACTCCCCCATCCGGGTCATCCTCTGCCGACACGAGCAAAATGCCGCCTTCATGGCCGCTGCTTACGGACGGCAAACCGGGAAGCCCGGGGTGGTGCTCGTCACCTCCGGACCCGGCGTGGCCAACCTTGCCACTGGTCTCCTGACCGCAACCACCGAGGGTGACCCGATCGTCGCCCTCGGCGGCAACGTCCCGCAGAACATGAAGTTCAAGGAGTCGCACCAAAACACGGACAACGCCAAGCTCCTCGAATGCGTGACCAAATCGAGTATCGAAGTCACCGCCCCGGAAGTCGTCCCCGAGAGTCTCGCGAATGCCTTCCGCCTCGCCACAGCCCCCCGCGCGGGTGCCTGCTTCATCAGTCTGCCCCAAAATATCATGCTGGCGGATGCGTCGCACTTGGGCAGCTACACCGCTCCCCCCATCACCTTTGGGCGAGCCCGTTCTTCAGTCCTCGCCGATGCATCCCGGCGACTCTCTGATGCAAAATCTCCAATCCTTCTCCTCGGCGAGGAAGCCAGCCGCCCCGAGAATCTCGCGGCAATCAACTCCTTCCTAGAGAAACACCCCATTCCGGCGATCAACACGTACCAAGCCGCAGGCGTCATTTCCCAGGAAAATATGCATTGCTTCTATGGAAGGGCCGGACTGTTCCGCAACCAACCGGCTGACCGTGTTCTGAATCAGTCAGACCTCGTCATTTGCGTAGGCTTCAATCCAGTCGAGTATGATCCCGAGATCTGGAACGCCGACATCTCAAAAGAAATCCTCCACATCGACTACACCTGCGCGAACGTCCATTCCCAATATCGCCCGGAGTGCGAGCTTCTCGGGGAGATCAAAACCAACCTAGGCCTTCTCACCGAGGGAACGGATCCCGTTAAAGCACCCAGTTATCCTGACATTCAACGGGAACTCTTCTCCATCGTCGAAGGAGCGGGAAACAAGACGGGCCGCCCCGGCACGATCCACCCTCTTCGATTCGTCCACGAATTATCCCAGATTCTCGATGACGACACCGTCGTCTGCTGCGACATCGGCTCCGTGTATATGTGGCTCGCTCGCTACCTGTTTTCCCACCGGCCCCACCAAATCCTCTTCAGCAATGGACAACAAACACTCGGCGTCGGCCTCCCCTGGGGCATGGCTACGAAGCTCGCGTATCCGGATAAGAAAGTGATCTCTATCTCTGGCGACGGAGGATTCCTCTTTTCAGCGATGGAGCTCGAAACGGCCGTACGGGAGGGACTGCAATTTACCCACATTGTTTGGCGGGATGGCTCCTACGACATGGTCAAGGAACAACAAGTGATGAAGTATCACCGCGAGGCTTCCGTCGAGCTGGGCAAGGTCGACCTCCGCAGCTTTGCCGAAGCCTTCGGCGCAAAAGGCTTCCAAATCGACGATCCCGAACAAATCCTCCCCACCCTGATCGAGGCACGCGGAGTTGCCGGCCCGACCCTCATCAATGTCGAGATCGACTACTCCGACAATCAGCAGCTCTTCACCGACGCCCACCATGAAGACGTGGGCAACTGACCGGTCCGGGAATCAGAACTTCCGTTTTTCCCGAAGCCACCCACCTTCGACGATCCGATAAACCACGAACCCAGAGAAAAAATGAGTGACCGCTACGAACGAGGCTTGAAAGTCATGCGCGAGCATCTTGGCAAAGCCGCTGACGAATACGTCGAAAACATCCGCGAAGTCTCCCCTCTCTTTGCGAAAGTCAACGTGGAGTTTGCCTTCGGCGATATCTACGGCGACAAGAGCAATGTCCTCGAACCCAAGATTCAAGAGCTGATCACCCTCTCCGCATTAACGGTGATGGGTGACTGCCTCCCCCAGCTCGAACTGCACATTCACTGCGCTCTGAATGAGGGAGCAACCAAGGAGGAGATCGCCGAAACGATCACCCAGATGATCGCCTACTGCGGCTTCCCCTCCGCCACCAACGCCATTCTCACTGCCAAAAAGGTTTTTAAGGAAAGAGGCATTCTCGAGTAACGGGCCGACTACGTGTCCCCGCCTGTAGACCCAACCCCATTTTGGATGGTGGAGCCGAACGGGATCGAACCGTCGACCTCTTGCATGCCATGCAAGCGCTCTTCCAACTGAGCTACGGCCCCATTTCCAGATGAGGAAAGCGAAGACAAAACCGCGATCTGGTCAGGCGGTCAATTCTTTTTCTAATTTTTCCAAGGCTTGGCCTCGGTGACTGATCCGATTCTTTTCCTCCGGATCAATCTCGGCGAAGGATTGGCGGGATCCGCTGGGAGCGAAGACGGGATCGTAGCCGAACCCACCCTCTCCCTTCGACTGTCGAAGGATTCTCCCTTCGCACTCGCCGCGAAAGAACTGGATCGATCCTTTGCCTTTCCAAAGAGCGAGCACGCAGACAAAACGAGCGGTACGGCGACGCGGTTGGGCGACTTTGCGCATGCGCTCGATGAGGAGCTCCCGGTTCTGCTGATCGTCGGCCCCTTCCCCGGCAAACCGGGCGGAAAACACCCCTGGAGCACCGTCGAGAGCATCGACCTCGAGTCCACTGTCATCCGCCAGGATCCACGTCTGCGGCGAGACCCGTTTTTGGAGAAATTCGACTTTGATCCGGGCGTTGCCTTCGAAATCGGTCGCGGTCTCTTCGCAGCCTTTCATCCCACCGAAGTGACTGGCAGTCAGGACGCTTACAGAGTGACCCCTTTCCCGCAGCCAAGCTTGAATTTCCTCGGCCTTATGGGCATTTCCGGAGGCGAGGACGATATCGACAGAGGTTTCGGTAATCATGATCGTTCCTTCCCTACAGGATAACAAATCCTGCCTCGAAGCAACTGATCGGAACCAAAAATCTCGTGCCGGCAGTCCTCCAAGGTGATCGCTTCGGAGGGGTCTTCCAAGTAGCGACCTCCCGCGACCGGCCTCGCCCGATCATCGAGGAAAAGTTTCGGCGCCCGATAGGCAAAAAGGTAATCCACTGCCTGCTCGGCAAAAAGCCGACTATGAAGCACGCTCCCGCCCTCCACATAGATCCCGTGCAGGCCCTCATTGGCCAACCAGCCGAGCAAGAAATCACGGATTTCCCCTTCTCCAGGGCAACGAACCACCCGGACCTCATCGGAAACGACTTTCCTCACCTTGTCATAGGCTTCGTCGGAAACAAAGATCACGGTCTTGTCCCGAAATTTATCGGTCAGGACCCGCAGGTTGGGGAAATTCACCAGCCGTCCGGTGCGATCAAAAATGATCCGGACCGGGCAAAAGTCCTTCGGCCCCAGTCTGGAGGTCAGGGAGGGGTCGTCCGCAATTGCGGTGCGGGCCCCCACCGCAATCGCTGGGAAATAACGGCGCCATTGGTGGACGTTGGCCCGCGACTTTTCTCCGGTGATCCATTTCGAAGCCCCTCCCTCGACAGCTGTGCGGCCGTCGATGGTTGTGGCGACTTTGGCCGCGATCATCGCCCGACCCGTCCGGTGAAAAAAATGAAAGATCAAATTCAGATCCTCGCAATCCTGCTCCAGAACGCCAGCGGTGGCCGCAATCCCCGCACTCCGCAGGATTTCCAGGCCTTTCCCGCGATGGCGGGCATCGTCATCGAGCGCACCGACGACCACCCGTTTGATTCCCGCATCGATGATCGCCTGCGTACAGGCTGGCGTTCGCCCGACTGTGGAACAGGGCTCCAAGGTCACATACAAGGTAGCGGAATCGGGAACCACGCCTTCCCATTGTCGGAGGGCCTGCACTTCGGCATGCGGGCCGCCAGCCACTTCGTGGTAACCTTCGGCCAGGATCTGTTCTCGATCGGCCAACACGGCCCCTACCAAAGGATTTGGATGAGTCGTCCCCCACCCTTTGCGGGCCACCTCGATGGCCCTCCGCATCCAGCGTTCGTCAACTTCCGGGCTCATGGAAATCAATGAATTTAGGAGATTGCCCGAACAAACGGATTACGCCTCTTTTCTTCCCGCACGGAAGTGATCGGCCCGTGTCCCGGATAGATTTCCGTATCGTCCGGCAAGGTAAAAACGCGTTTCTGAATCGATTTCTCCAGAACCGCAAAGTCGCCACCGGGCAAATCGGCGCGCCCGACACTTCCGGCGAAGATCACGTCTCCACTGAAACAGGCGGCCTCGTCCTCAAAATAAAAGAGGATGTTTCCCGGACAATGCCCGGGAACGTGGCGCACCTCGACGGATTCTCCCAAGAATTCCAGCTGAGACCCTTCATCGACCCAATGATCAATCTGAACGGGCTCCATCGGCACGCCGGGCAAGCCGTAGGAAGACATCGTGCGCGGATTTTCGTAAAGCTCTTGGTCGTCCCGATGACCGTAGAGGGGGATCCCGTCCTTCTGGAAGAGATACGCGTCCGTGGTGTGATCCCAATGGGCGTGCGTCAGCAAGAGCGCATCCAGGGTCAGCCCCTTTTCCTCCAGCAAGGCGGTCACGGCATCGTGCGCCCCCATGGGTGCGTCGATAAGCACGGCGTGTCCGTCCTTCGCGAGGAAGTAAGCGTTCGTCTGTATAGGTCCGAGGGGAAGGATTTTGACTTCCATTCGGCGTTTGTATCTGTCCCGTAACAGAGAGACGAGGAGAAACTTTTTCTCCCTCGACTTCTCGGCTTCGATTGGCGGTTATGGAGCAGCCTATCCAGCCATTGTCATGACCCGGAATCGCGCTCCTCTCTTCTCTCTCTTTCTCATCTACCTTCGTCTCGGTTTGACTTCTTTCGGAGGTCCGGTCGCCCACTTAGGCTACTTCCGCGATGAATTTGTCGGCCGCAAAAAATGGCTGACCGATGAAGCCTACGCCGATCTCGTCGCCCTCTGCCAATTTCTCCCCGGCCCGGCCAGCAGCCAAGTGAGCTATGCTATCGGCTACCTCCGGCACGGATGGGCGGGCGGCATCCTCGCTTGGTGCGGATTTACGCTTCCCTCAGCCATTGCTCTTATCCTCTTTGCCTATGGCTTGGCCGCGATTGGGGATGCATCGGGGGCGGGATGGGTCTTGGGGCTCAAGCTCGCTGCAGTTGCGGTCGTGGCCAAAGCCGTCTGGGGAATGGCGACGAAACTGTGTCGCAACCGAACTACGGTCACTTTCGCCCTCGTTGCCGGAGCAGTGGTCCTCCTCTTCCCGACCGTCTGGGCTCAGATCGGCGTCATCCTCTGCGGGGCAATCGGCGGATGGATTCTGCTCTCCCCACCCGACACCAAGTGGAGCCGAACGGAGCCGAACCCCAACCTCTCGCACCGGACGGGCCTTCTCTGCCTGATCTCTTTCGCCGTCCTCCTCGTGGGCTTCTGGATCGCGGGCAGCCTCCTTTCCTCTTCCTACATCCAATACTTTGACGCCTTCTACCGTTCTGGATCTCTGGTATTTGGCGGGGGCCATGTCGTCCTCCCTCTACTCGAAGAAGCCGTCGTCCAAACCGGATGGGTAGACCAGAGCACCTTCCTCGCCGGATATGGTGCCACTCAGGCCGTTCCGGGGCCCCTCTTCACCTTCTCCGCCTTTCTGGGAGCTTCGATGAACCAATCCCCGGCCGGATGGTTTGGAGGACTCTATTGCCTCGTGGCCATCTACGTCCCCTCGATCCTCCTGGTTTCCGGCCTCCTCCCCTTTTGGGATCGCATCCGCACCAACCGCTCTGCGAAACGCGCCCTCGCCGGAACCAATGCCGCGGTCGTCGGCCTTCTCCTCGCCGCCTTCTACAATCCGGTCTGGATCAGTGCTGTGATTTCTCCCGGCGCGGCGGCCTTCGCCCTCTTTGCCTTCCTCCTCCTCCAATTCTGGAAGATGCCTCCCTGGGCTCTGGTCATCCTCAGCGGCCTGGCTGGCTGGGCCGTATTCTAAAAAACCCTGACTCTGCCCTAGAGGACCTCGAGGCGCAATAGCGTCACCAGCAGATCGCCACACCCGGGTCACTTTCTCGCGAAATTTGACTCAAACGGATACCTCCCATAGACTGCATAGTGATATTGTAAGGAACAAACCGATACATATTCCTCATACCACTCTCCCCATTGCACACCCTAGAAACTATGAAGTCATTTATAAATAACCCCGAAGATGCCGTTAACGAATCGATCGAAGGCCTCTTGACCAATCCTTTACTCACCAAGCTAGACTCTTTCCCCGAAATAAGAGTCGTTCTCCGAAAAGAAATCGATCCCCAAAAAGTAGCCATCGTCTCCGGCGGCGGCTCAGGACACGAACCAATGCACGCCGGATTTGTCGGCAAAGGAATGCTCACAGCCGCCGTTTGTGGCGATATTTTCGCATCGCCATCCGTTGATGCCGTTCTCGCGGCAATCCTCGCGGTCAGCGGTGAGGCCGGCACCCTTCTGGTCGTCAAGAACTACACTGGCGATCGACTCAATTTCGGATTGGCAGCGGAACAGGCCCGGGCGCTCGGCCACCGGGTCGAGATGGTAATCGTCGGAGACGACATTGCCCTGGGCGAGGATACGGCCCAACGGGGACTCGCCGGAACCCTTTTCGTCCACAAAGTAGCCGGTAAGCTAGCAGAAGAAGGAAAGTCGCTGGAGGATGTGACCGAAGCGGCAAAGGGTGTAGCGAATGATGCGATTTCAATCGGCCTTTCTTTGACCGAGGGCCAGAAATATCAAAATCCAGAAAAATCGAGACTCTCCCAATCCGAGGCAGAGCTCGGTCTCGGAATCCACGGCGAACCCGGTGCTCAAGTCATCCAAATGGAAAAAGCCCGTTCCTTGGTCGAGCAAGCCGTGAAAGAGCTCAACAAATATCTCCCGAAGAAGAGCGGTGAATTCGCCCTGCTCTTCAACAACCTCGGAAGCGTCACTCCGCTCGAGATGAACCTCCTCGTCCATTGCTTCGATCAGACGGACTTGTCCTCCAAGGTGAAGTATTTGATCGGCCCCACGGCAATGACGACTTCGCTCAACATGAACGGGTTTTCCCTATCACTCCTGCCTTTGGATTCAGAGACCGAAGAGGCTCTACTCGAAACCACGGAGACACCGGAATGGAGGATCCGCCCCTACTCGCAACCGACAAGCATTCAGAGCCCACAATTACCCGAGACCCTCCAATTCGAAGCATCCAACGACGATCAGACAAAGAGAGTGGTGCAGGAAATCGCCTCTCTCCTCATCGAGATCGAAGGAGAGATGAATGATTTGGACGAAAAAGTCGGCGACGGCGACGCCGGATCGACCTTTTCAGGCGCAGGCCAACGATTCAAAAACCTCTCGGAAAAGCTCCCCTACGCCTCTCCTCCCGAACTTCTGACTACGATCGGCCGCGTCCTCTCCCGCGAGTCCGGCGGATCCAGTGGCGTCCTGCTCTCCCTTCTGTTCACCAAATCAGGGAGCCAGATGAAAGAAGGCGCAAACCTCGGAGAGGCACTGAAACAGGGCTTGGATAGAATGAAATCATTCGGCGGAGCCGAACAGGGCGACCGAACGATGATCGATGCCATGGAGCCTGCCTTCGAAGCCCTGGCCGCGGGAAAATCGCTGCAAGAGGCTGCAGAGGCCGCTCGGAAGGGAGCGGATCAGACCCGCGAAATCACCGAAACGAGTGCGGGTCGGTCATCCTACCTCTCAGAGTCCAATCTAAAAGGCATCCCCGATCCCGGCGCTGAAATGGTGGCCCGAGTCTTCGAGAAGCTGGCCGGTCTAGACCTCTGACCGGACCAGGACCTTCGCAGGTCCCCAACCCTTCTCGACAAAGGCATCGAAACAGAAGGCTCCTCGACAGCACGCAAGCCAAACCGCGAGTCCTGAAGCCCTTACTCAACGCGAACCGACTGAGACGTAGTTGGACCGCCTGGGATCCGCAACTCCGGTCGACATCTGGGTTTCCGAATCAAAGAAAATCCCATTCACTCCACCGAAGTAATATTCGTCCCGTGAGACGAAGTGTACATCCCAGCCCAACGCAGTCATCTCGTCCCTCCAGTCTTCTCCCATTTCCGGCTCCACCTCGACATACTGATCAGGTTCGCTTCGCTTCCGGGGACGTCGTAGGTGATAACGAGGCGCGTTCACCGCGTCTTCCAAACTCTCATCCTGCTGCAGGACTGCCGAAATCACCTGAACGATCGCCGTGGGAATCCGTTGTCCGCCCGGAGCCCCTAGGGCCAAACGGGGCTGATCATCTTCAAATATGATGGTAGGAGCAATCGTACTGCGGGGGCGCTTCCCTTCGCCGATATAATTCGGAGACTTCGAGTAGTGGATGGCGAAGTTCTTCATCGAATTATTGAGGAGGAAGCCAGTCCCCGGCGCGATGAGCCCCGCGCCGAAGCGACTGCTCAACGATTGAGTCACCGAGGCCACGTTTCCCTCCTGATCGACGATCACAAAATGAGTGGTGCAGCGCAACCCACCCTCTTCCTCTTGCTCCGGCGAAAAATGATTCATCGAAACGGACTTGAGCAGAGGAACGGACGCCTCCTTCTTGAGATTCCGCAGATTTTTGGAGCTAAAAGCGTCTACACGCTGATCGGCAAAAGACTCATCGTCTCCAAATGATCGATATACTCTGGGAAACGTGGCGCGGAGCGTTCTCCCCATCAGGTCCAAGCGTTCGACCGCCCCCTGATTGAGCTCCCGAGTATTCCCCTCCAGTCCCTTGAGAGCCATTAATATTGTCGCTCCCCCCGCCGTAGGAGAAGGAGAAGTGAGAACATCGTAGCCATTCCATGAGATCGACAACGGCTCTTCCACGTACGCTTGATACTCGGCCAAATCCTCCAAGGAGATCCATCCTCCTCCCTCCTGGATTCCTCTTACAAGCATCCTCGCCGTCGCCCCGGTGCGAAACTCGTCGATTCCATTGATTGCCAAACGCTCCATCGTCGCAGCTAGAACCGGATTCGGAAGAAAACTCCCCAAAACCGGAGGCCGTCCGTCAACTGTGTAGAGCTGTCTGACTTGGGGATTCTCCCTCAGCCGAGAAATATTTCTGCGAAAAATTGCTGCGGAGTGTTCATCGAGCTCAAATCCTCTCTCCGCGAGACGGGCTGAGGGGAGCACATCCTCGGCCCATGGCTTTCTTCCGAATCGTTGGTGAAGCTCCCACAGTCCGGGGATCAATCCAGGAGTACAAACAGCGAGAAATGATCGGCTTCTTTCTTGGTACGAAGCATCTTGATACTCTTCGACCGGAAAGTCCAAAGGAGACTGTCCCATCCCATTGATGAAGACGGTTTCACCACTGGCTTTATCGAAATAAAGCATCGCCAGCTTCCCGCCCGGCCCCGAGCCAAACGGCTCAGAGACACCAAGCGCAAGCGAAACAGCGACTACCGCATCTGCCGCAGACCCACCTGTTTCCAGAATTTGGATACCGATCTGAGAAGACTCCTGACTCCCCGAGACGACGACTGCCGTCGAAGAGCCAAAAACCCCGGCAGCGAAAAAAGATGAAAGGACAAAGAAGAACGAGAAGCGCATGGGATATTGGATTAAATTGAGGGGGCAAGAAAAACCGCATCTAGTTTCTAGAAGGGTAAGCCCCTTCTTCGATAAACTCGACATGGCCATCAAAGAAAGCGTAGTTCCGTCCCCCCCACGGCGTTTTCACTTCGTCACCGACCGAAAATTTACCCCCGCCCGTAGCAGCACTCCCATAGTTCGCCCCATCGAGATTGGTAATCATCCATATCTGGGGAAGAGGCTCATTCTCCACATCATCTGCGGCCTGATTCGAACGGATCTGATAGATATTCAGCGGAGGCGAGACCTTCGACTCATCGGAACTGCGTCGACCGAAGAAATTCGAGGGGCTGGAATGGATGGTATTATTCAACAGATATCCATGGCCGCTCTCCTCAATCCCATAATCCACAGCTGGAGCAAAAAAATCGTCGTCATCTGGAAGAAACCCCTGATCGGCCATTGAGGTGGAAAACCAATTTCCTCGAGAGCCCTCAGAGATCGAACTCGGAATTCGAACCGCCCTATAGAAACGCCCTGGGAGATGACCCTCTACTGAATTGTATAGTATAACGGCTTGGGCCATTCCTCTGATGGTTGCCACATCATCCGATTTGGCAGCCTGGTTTTTCGTAGCCGAAATGACCGGCAACAAAATCCCAGCCAAGACACCAAGCACCGCCAAAACGACAAGTAGCTCAATCAACGAAAACCCACGTGTTCCCCTTTTTTCAGGTTCATCGTCGATTGGCGGGAAAGAAGTAGCAAAGAAGCGGAATCGAAGTTAACTGATGTTGTAACTACACTAACATCAATCACTTCAAAACCGCTTCAACATGAAGTCTGTACTATGTTCCCTGTTTTGGGAAGGCTACACTTTGTATAAACACAAGCATCTGGGAAAAGGGCATTTGTTGTTCATCCTAGAGGCCCTAAACGATCCGGTCTGTGGAGGTTGTGGGCAGAGTTGCCGGAGGATTCACGACCAGTCGCTGCGCCGTATT